>JAPLUJ010000295.1 GCA_026397695.1 Verrucomicrobiota bacterium
AACATCGCCGAGGTGAAATGGACCCTCAAGGAATCCGATCCCCACCACAACGATCCGCTCACTCCCCCAGACCCCGGGGTCACCCTCATCCCCGCCTATCAAAAAGAATATATCTAATCTCAAATCTCAAATTTCTAATTTCAAATCTCATGACCCCCGCCCGCCAACGCGTTTACGGCTATCTGGCCGAGTTCGAGAGCGCCGCCGCCCTGTATCAGGCGGCGGAACATGTCCGCGACGCCGGCTTCAAGCATTGGGATTGCTATTCGGCCTATCCGATCCACGGTCTTGACGGCGCGATGGGCCTCAAACGCTCAATCCTGCCATGGCTTGTCTTTGGCGGTGGTCTGACCGGCTTTGTCACGGCATTTGTGCTCGCCTACGCGACGCAGGTGGTGATCTATCCGACGGTGGTGCAGGCGAAACCGGCGAATATCTTCACCATTCCGGCGTTTTTCCCCATCATGTTTGAGCTGACGGTGCTGTTTTCAGGACTAACTGTGCTGTGTGGGTTGTTGGCACTGATCCGTCTGCCGCGCCTCAACCACCCGCTCTTTGAAAGCCGCCAGTTCCAGCGCGTGACCGATGACGGGTTCTTCATCGCCATCGAAGCCCTGGATCCCATCTTCCACACCCAGGAAACCCACTCCCTGCTCGCCGCCATCGGCGGCACCAATATCGAACTCGTCGCAGAAGAAGATTAATAGGGAACATGCTGCAAATCCACAATCCACAATCCACAATCTGAATTCCCCACATTAGATGCGCTATTTCTTCATTGTTTACGCGTTCCTTGCGCTGCTCGTCGTTGGCATCTTCGGCCTGCCCGGTCAGAAGTTTGCCAAACTGCCTATCAGAATATTCCCTGACATGGACGAGCAGGACAAGCTGCGCGCGCAGAAGCCGGATGCGTTTTTCGCAGACGGTCATGGCGGCCGGGTGACCATCGCCGGAGTGCAGCCGCGCGGGTTCAACCCGGATGGCGCAAAGATTATTGGCGGAATCCCCGAGTATGAGTTTGGCGGCGCAACCGGCTATGATGCAACCGGACGGATGGGCGACTACTATGGCAACGGCATGCCCATGGAGTTGCAACTCACGCCCGCGAGCACCCGGGCATTGATCCGCCGCGGCAAAGAACGCTTCGGCATCTATTGTGCGGCCTGCCATGGTGCTTGCGGCGATGGCCAGGGGATAACATCGGCCTACGGCGTGCCGGTGGCCACCAACCCGAATGCGAAACTCAACTCCGCCAAGCAGGACATCTATCCAGACGGACGCATGTTCAATACCATCACCCACGGCATGGGCAGGATGAGTGCTTATGGCTATCAGATTCCAGGGCGCGACCGCTGGGCCATCATCGCCTATGTCCGCACGCTCCAGGCCGCCAAACAAGCCGCGGATCAAGCCCGTTAATTCCTATTTATCCCACCGCAATGGCCCGCCACCACGTCACTTCCGCCGACCTTGCCATCCACGGCGATCACCTTGATTCCGCGACGGTTTCCACGGTGAAAAGCATTGCCATGGGCGTGGCTATTGTCGGGACCGTGGCCAGCTTGTATTTGTTATTCTTTGCACCGGAGATGATCCGCGGATGTTTTGCCTACTCCTGGTTGTTCGCGTTCTATTATTTCCTGTCGCTCTCGATCGGCGGTTGCTTCTGGACCTTGCTCCACAACGTCACAAATTCGGGCTGGGGGACCTCCGTGCGCCGGACTTTCGAAAACCTCGGATCCACCTATCCGTGGATGTACCTGTTCGCCATCCCGCTGCTGTGCCCGAAAGTGCAACAATATCTCTATGAATGGATGAATGTCCAACGCGCCGCCACCGGTCGGGTGGGGGAATTCCTGCAGTCTCATAGCAGCCTGCTCTATCACAAATATGGTTTCCTGAATTTGCCGTTTTGGTATGGCCGGGTGATCTTCTGGGGACTGGCGCTGAGCCTCGTCATCATCGGCCTGCGCAAACTTTCGGTCGCCCAGGATACCGATCCGCAGCCCGGAACGGCCCGCTTGTTCCAGGCGCGTTTCCACTCGACGTACACGTTGATTCTTTTCGCGGTGACGGTCACCTTTACCGGCTATGATTTCCTGCTAGGGCTGGATTACAAGTGGTTTTCCGCCGCGGGCATCTCCAACACGTCACATCCGACGAACATTTCCATATCATGGGCAAGCTGCTGCTGGCCTTCACCATCTTCTGGGCCTACATCGCGTTCTCACAGTATTTCCTCATCTGGTATGCGGGCATCACCGAGGAAACCTCGTATTTCCTGATCCGCAACACCGGTCACTGGAATACCGCGATGATCGTGCTGGTCTTCGGCCACTTTGCCGTGCCCTTTGTTTTCCTGCTCCAGGCATGGCTCAAGCGCAACCCGAAATCACTTTCGATCCTGGCGGGTTATACGCTGTGCATGCACGTGTTCGACCACTATCTGATCACCATCCCCGAACGCGGAATCTCGCTGGGTAACATCAAGCCGGATGTCTTCGGTGAGATTCAAGTCTCCATCCCCGGCGCGTTCTGGGGTGACATCCTGGCCTTCGTCACCATCGGTGCGGCCTTCCTGTTTTTCCTCCTGCGGGCGCTCGGCCAGCACTCGCTCTATCCAAACCGCGACCCGCGCATCCTCGAATCCGCCAATTTATCCAACTGAAATAGCCGCCACCCATGGACCCCACCCGCGACACCCCGGTCATCAGTTCCACCCATAGCTGGCGGGGCATCGGCATTTTCCTGATGTTCGCGCTGCTGCTGGCGCTCATCTGGTTTTTCACGCACAAGGTTCCCGCATCCCTCGAGGACGTGGTGGCCATGACCCGCTATGCCACGAAGGCGAAACTCGAACAGACCCAGGCCGCCAGTCTCTCGCAACAGGTGATCGACGCGGCCATTCCCGCCGTCGCGGAACAACTCGCGGCTGCCAAACCTGCCGCTGTGGAAAAACCTGATCAGGTCGTTCCCGGATCACCGACCGCGGCGAAACTCGCGCCGCAGCCTGTGAGTACGCCTGCGCCGATAGATGCCGAGGGCAAGGACGCGGACAAGCCGCCGCCGCCCGCGCCAGATCCGCCGCATCCCTGATGGATTGAATTACATATTTCAAAGCCGATGTCATCCACCCAATCATCTTCCACGGATCAAGACGCGCTGTTGCAGGCGGCAATTGACCGATCATTGCGCTATCCGGTGATGTTTTTCCTCACCAGTGGTGCCGCGTGGCTCGCGCTTGCGCTATTGCTCGGAGTGATCGCTTCCGCGAAAGTCCATAACCCGGAATTCCTCGGGAACTGGGCGTGCCTCACCTATGGCCGGGTTTTTCCCGCCCATATCAATGCCTTGGTTTATGGCTGGGGAATGCAGGCCGCCTTCGCCGTGATCCTGTGGCTGATGGCCAGGCATTCCGGCAGGAAATGCCCGGACGCCGTCATGATTCTAACCGCAGGGCACGTATGGAACCTCGGGGTGGCGCTTGGGTCCGCGGGAATCCTTGCGGGCAACGGCACCGGAATGCCATGGATGGAGTTTCCGTCGTATATATGGCCGGTACTGCTCGGCAGTTACTGCGTCATCGTCATGGGGTCGTTCAACCAGTTCCGCATCCATCCGCAGGGACGTGTTGCCATCCCGCAATGGTATATCTTCGCCGCATTGATCTGGTTTCCCTGGATTTTCTCCACTGCAAACCTGTTGCTGCATTGCCTGCCTGGTCATCCGGTGATGGCCGCCGGCATTAACGCATGGTATAAGTCCGCGCTGGTTTTCCTGGTTTTCACGCCCGTGGCCTTGGGTGCCGCTTATGATCTCGCCGCGCAGGTGACCGGCCGCCCGGTGTCGAGTGATGCGCTCGCCAAACTCGGGTTCTGGTCGCTGGCGGTTATCGCGCCCTGGGCGGGCATGCAAAAACTCGCGGGCGCACCGGTGCCGTATTTCCTGCCGTATGTCGGGGCGGCCGCTGCGGCATTGTTATTCATTCCGATTTGTGCTGCTGCGATCAACACGGTGCGCATGATGTGGCCATGCCGCAAGACGTTCATCGCGCATCCCACACTGCAATTCATCACCGCCGGGATCACCAGTCTGATGGTGATCGCAGTCACCTCGGTTGTGCTCTATCTGCCGGATTCCACTTTGCCGCTGACCCAATTCTCGTGGTCCGGATATGGTTTTGATATCCTCGCACTTTACGGGTTCTTCAGTTTGGTGATGTTCGGAGCCACCTACTTCATCGTGCCGCGTGTGGCCGGCCGCGCGTGGCTCTCCAACAAGCTGGTCCAGGTCCACTTTCTGTTCTCGGTTTACGGCATGATCACGATCTGTTGGGTCGCGCTTTTCGGCGGATTCCAGCAGGGGATGAGCCAGGAGAACTGGCAATTACCGTGGATCGGTGTGTCAGCAGTCACGAATCCTTATGCCGTGGCCATTACGTTCGCCTGGTGTTTGATGCTCTTCTCCAATGTGTTTTTCTGCCTCCATCTCATCTTGATGTGGCGGTCCCCGGACCGCCTCCGTGCCCATCACGCACCAGGCGAACCCGCCCCTGCCATCCCGGACCACACCGCCGAACATATATATTGAATTCTTACTCCACGATTTTCCCCATGAGCCTCCGAACATTCATTCTTGGTCTCTCCGCCAGCTTCGGCGTGGCATGGCTGGCGATCATCGTGATACCGTTCTTCATGATGCGGGATATCGCACCCATCGCGCTTTCTCTATCAAAAGATGGAGCCGCCGGCGTATTTTTCCCGAAACGCACCGGCCGCATCGCCGATGGTGCCAGCGTGTATGCCGCCAACGGTTGCTACCTCTGCCATTCCCAGGTGATCCGGCCGACCTACGCCGGCCATGACCTCTATCGTCCCGATTGGGGCGGGCTCAAAAACGATGCCGAGCGCGGTGATACCCGCCGCGAAACCAATGCCTATGACTTTGGCGGCGAGACGTTCGCCCAACTCGGCGTGATGCGCATCGGGCCTGATCTATCCAACCTTGGCCGCCGGGTGGAAGCACTCCATGCCGCCGGCAAGGATCCCGCCGCCTGGTTGTATGCGCATCTCTTCAACCCGCGCGACAATCCGCAATTGTGGCAATCCACCTGCCCGCCCCATCGCTTCCTGTTTGATAGACGTGAAATCAAGGGTCGCCCGTCTGCGGACGCGCTGCGGATCGATGCGGGTGCAGATCATGAGTGGGTGCCCACAGCCGATGCCAAGGCTTTGGTGTCCTACCTGTTGTCATTGAAAAAAGACCACAAACCACCGGCCGCACTCGATTTCTCACCCCACAAACCCAAGGAAGCCCCCTGATTTCCCGTACCTCCACTTATTTTCCAACATGTCTTCGCCTAACAAGATGCCGTTTTTCAAGGACGCCTACCACATGTCCGGGGCACAGCGGCGCGTGGGAGCGGCGGCTCCGGCCAGCGCCGTTGACGGGCGCGTCGATTCTAACGGTACAGCGCCGGTTTCGCTTGGTGTTCTAACGGTCTTTGGGGTGGTAGTGCTCATTGCCGGCGGCATCCTCGGCGGCGCCGGCAGGTTTTTTGATTATCGCACGATGTTCCGCGCGGGCTATGAACGCATCCCGGCCCCGGGTGAAGGGGATGCGCAACCACCTCCCAAGGCCGCTCTCGCGAGCTATATGGCGAGGGGTGCGAAAATATACGCCGCGAAATGCATCGTTTGCCATGGACCTGAAGCCAAGGGCGATGGGATCAATTTCCCCGCGCTCGCCGGCTCCACATGGGCGACCGGCGAAACCCAGCGGTTTGCCATGATCATCCTCAACGGCCTGCAAGGACCCATCAGTAACGGGAAAAGCTATGGCGCGGGCATGCCATCCCAGGCGGCCGGCCTCACCCCCGAGGATGTCGCCGGGGTGATGACATATGTTAGAAACAACTTCGGCAACAACACCGGCGATATTGTCACCGTCGCCATGGCCAAGGCCGCCCTCGAAATTTCCGCCGCCCGCGCCAAGGCCGGCCAGCAGGTCACCGCCGCAGAACTCACCGCCGACCACCGCAAAGCGCTCCCCGGCCCCCCACTCGACCCGACAGCACTTGTCAATCCCATCACCCTGACACCGGTGCGTACGTCTGCTCCCGCTTCCGCCGCCCCCAAGCCGTGATTGAATGGGGTGCTTTGGGTGATACCATCACATCATTGATGTGACTGTTTCGCAGTTCGAGTTACACCAGTGACGACCACCCCGGGACTCCGCATTTTATTTTATCCCCGGAGCGTGAGTCTCCAGACTCGCCAGAGAATGAGCCGCATTACCGAGCGGCCTTTACCGCGCCCCTGCAGGCCGGGTATGCGCGTTAACTATACCATGACGAGGGAACGAACCCCCTGCTGATTTCCATACTAACCGCTAACCGCTTCCGCAACATTATGATGTTCGATCGGACACCAGGATGTCCCGGTCGAGCGCGTTTTAACAAAACGCCTGGCGCAGGGCGGACGCGACAATGCTCATGACGATCATCCGTGGCTTGGCGGTTTTTTTCCGAGCGAGACGCTCTGGACACGGTCTGCGGCAAGTTTGCAACCAATCTGCAAACCCGGTGTTTACCACGGTGTGACGACTGCGCTGGTTGCGCATGGTCGCGACACCATAAATCAGCCACCAATATGAAAAACACCCCGATTATCGCAAGTGCCATCGTGAGTATGGCGATCACCAGCACGCTGCCAGCCCAGAACCCCAACCCAGGGCGGCCACACCATGCCCGTCCGGGTTCCGCACTCCACGCCCGCCTGATGGAGAAGTTTGACACCGATGGAGATGGCAAACTCAGCGAGGCTGAAATGGCGGCGATCAAGGCGCAGTTCCCGGACATCGTAGCGGAAATCATTGCCCGCTTTGACACCGATGGTGACAGTCAGCTCAGCGATGCCGAGAAAGCCGCCGCCAAGGAACAGATGAAGGCACGCCTCGAAGGCATGATCGCCAAACATGATACCGACGGTGACGGCAAAATCAGCGATGCCGAGAGAGCCGCCGCCATGGAACAGATGAAGTTACGCTTCAAAGAGATCATCGCCAAATACGACACCGATGGTGACGGCAAGCTCAATGAGCAGGAACGCAAAGCCGCCAGAGCAGAGTTTCAAAAGTGGCTGCGCTGATTTTTTCTATTACTTGGCATGGAACACGCGTGAGGCGGAGAGGGCGAAGTTTTCCGGGTCATACATGGACTCGACCTTGGCGGGGGGGGCGGTGGTCTGGCCGGCGAGGGTGCAGCGGGCGAGATAGGTGACAGTATAGGTGCCTTTGCGCCAGACGTGGTCGAGGAAGAAGACGGCGCGGTCGCTGCGGAGTTCCGCGTGGCTGATATTCCAATCGCTCTCACTGGTGCGCACGCCGAGGGCGCTCTTTTGCGATTGGAAGTCGGAGTTGACGGTTTCCAGCACCGCCGGGAGCAGATCCTCGATAACGAGATAACGGGTGTCGTCTTTGGGCAAGGTGACACGCAGGGAAACCCGGACTAGATCGCCGAGCTTGGGATCAGTGAGAGGTTCGGCAGAACCATCCGGGTTGACGCGGTGATAGATGCGGTCGATGGACAAGCCGTTGTTAGAAACCGGTTGGAGCGGGGCGACCGGCGGCCTGGAGGCGACGCGGAGGCGGACAAACGCGTTTTGGTCGGCGTTGACATTGAGTTTCAGATTGGGCCCGAGCGTCAGGGTGCGGGTGGCGGTGGGATGGTCCGGAGAGAGTTGGATGGTTTCGGTTCCGTCGTGGGTATCGAGTTTCAGGGCGATGGATTTCGCGGGGTTTTTTTCATGTTGGGCGTAGCGTCCCATGGCGAGGATCGCCCAGCCATTGACCCAGGTATTGCGCCAGTGGCCGTA
>JAPLUJ010000321.1:0-1022 GCA_026397695.1 Verrucomicrobiota bacterium
GACGTTGCCGTAGTGGTTGCGGCCGCCATTCCACGGCGGTTGCCAATCGACCTTGGGACCGCGGCCGAACTCGCCGCAGCACCAGACGATGGTGGTCTCTAACAATCCGTGGTCGTGCAGATCCTGCAGCAACATGGCGAGGCCCTGGTCCAGTTGCGGGCACTGGCGGCGCATGGTGGAGAAATGATTGCTATGCGTGTCCCAGCCGCCGGGGTAGTTGATGACGATGTAGGGAACGCCGGCTTCGACCAGGCGGCGGGCGGCGAGGCAATCCTGACCGAAGGTATGGCGGCCGTAGCGATCACGCAGTTCGGGTTGCTCTTTCGTTAGGTCGAAAACATCACGGCCCTGCCCAAGAATCAACTCGTAAGCTAATTTTTTGGCCTCCTCCGAAGCGGCCAGTTGCGGGCTGGCGGCCATGGCGGCGCCCATTGTATCCATTTTAGCTAACAATTCGCGGCGGGCCACTTGGCGGGCGTCCGGGATGCCGCGCGAGATCACACCCTCGACTTCGAAGCGGGGTGCGTTCGGGTCGCCGCCGGTGGCGAAGGGTTTCATCTTGGGCCCGAGAAAGCCCTCCTCGGAAAACCGCCCTTGCGGTTGTGTTAGAACCACATAGGGAGGAATCAGGCCCTTGTAGCCCGGGCTTTTGAAGTGCGAGAACACGGCACCGACGCTCGGATAGGCCAGCCGCTCGCCGGGGGCGTGGCCGGTCTGCATCAGATAGGCCGCCGTTTCGTGACCGTTGTTGCGGTGGGTCATGCTGCGGATGAGCGAATACTTGTCGGCCTGTTTGGCCAGATTGGGGAAAAGCTCGCCGAGTTGGATGCCGTCCACGTTGGTGGGGATCGCCTTGCGGAAGTCGCCCATGTAGTCACTGCCGGCGTCCGGCTTCGGGTCCCAGGTGTCGATGTGGGACATCCCGCCCCACAGGAAAATCTGGATGACCGACTTGGCCTTGGCGTTGAGCGGCGGGGTGGCGGTGGCCGGCACCACTGGCGCACCGTCGGCAGCGGCGAGTA
>JAPLUJ010000321.1:1058-6008 GCA_026397695.1 Verrucomicrobiota bacterium
TGCCGAGCAGGCCGAGTCGCAGCGCCTCGCGCCGGTCCATGGAGTGGCCCAAGCTCAGGTTCAGGCCGATCGGGATTGCGGGGGTGGGGCGGATATGGGATTTCATGGGGATGTATTTTGTTATAACAATGAGTTGTTAATTCCAAAACGGGAAAACGAACCACTGATTACACTGATTTTACTGCCATTAATGAAGATACAGGAATTCCGAGCTGTTGAGCAGTGCCCAGGCGACATCGAGCCAGTCTTCGCGGCGTTTCACCACGCTGGTCGGCTTGGCGGGGTTGGCTGGTGCCGCCGGTTTGGCGGATTGCGCCTGGCCATAGGTCTCGATGGTCTGCACTTCCTCCGGCGTCGGGAAGCGCGACAGGATTGTTAGATAGAGATCTTCGATGATGATGGGTGCTTTACGGGACGGCTCCATGATGGTTTTGAGATTCGCGCTTTGTTCCATTTTACGTTGGATGTGGCTGGAGTTGAGGAGGTGCAACCATTGTGCGGGGACCGGTTTGTTATCGCGCTCGCTGACCATGCCGGTGGCGCGGGCCGAACGTCCGAAAAGGGCCAGGAAAGGACTGGTGATGCTGCCATCCGGGAGGGCGATCGCCGGTTGATCTGCCGGAATGTAGGTGAAGGGTTCTGGAATGGCGCTGGTGTAGAGATCCGTCGCGCCGGTGATTTTGTTGAGCGCATCGATCAACACCTCCGCGTCCATGCGGCGCAACGGGTAGCTCGCGAAATTGGCCGCCGCCGCGGGTGATGGCACGCGGGTCACCGGGGAATGCTGATAGGTCCGGGAATTCAGGATGATTCGATAGAGGTGTAGCAGATCGTAGCGGTTGGTGACCAGTTCACGCTCAAGATAGGACAGCAGGGCCGGATTGCTTGGCGGGTTGTCAGGCCGGATGTCGTCCGGTTCGTGGATGATGCCGCGCCCTAACAGCCAGGCCCAGAGGCGGTTGGCGATATTGCGTGCGAACCAGGGATTGTCAGGAGTGATCAGCCAGGCGGCGAAAACGTCACGCGGGTCGCGGTTCGGGGGCAACTCGATCTTGGTGCCATCCGGAAAGACCGCGCAACGCGGGCGATCCGCGGCAGCGGCGGGAGTTATGGGAGTTATGTTAGGTGGAGAAACAGGAGTGGTGGTGGCGGGAGCGGGGGAGGGCGGGGGTGGGGCGATGGCGGCGCGGCCGGGCGCGGTATTGGCGGCCGTGGTGCTGGTGCCTAACGGATCCCAAAACACGTGCTCTTCCTTCCACTCGTTGGTGGGTTTGTAACCGATCTGGGAGAAGAACGCGGCCATGCCATTCAAGCGTTCCGCCGGCCAAGTGTCGGTCCTTGTGCCGAAAAACGTGAGTGCCACGGCTGCGGCAATGCCGTCCGGCTTGCGGTTCTGGATGGCGCGGTAAAAGTTGACCGGGCCGACGCGGAAATTGCTGCCGCTGGAGGTGAGGAGTTCGCGGGCGAACTGGTCGTATGGTTTGTTAGAAGCGATGGCGGCGCGCACCCAGCGGTGATAGGCCTGCGCCGCGTTCGGCCAGAGATTGACCGGGAACTCCGCCTTGATGCGCAGCACATCGCCCCAGCGCATGGCCCAGAAGTCGGCGAACTCGTCGCGTGCCAGCAGCCGGTCGATCAGGAGCCGGCGTTTGTTAGCGCGGTCTGGGTCCTGGATGAAATCCCGGGCCTCCTTGGCGGTCGGCAAGGTGCCGATCACGTCGAGAAAGACACGCCGGACAAAGACCGCATCGGAGCAGAGGACCGGTTGAATGCCCAGCGGCGTCAGGTTGGCGGCCACCAACTGGTCGAGCGGCTGCACGGGGACCGGTGAGTCCGCGCTTTCGAATACACACGCCGCCACCTCGGCGGCGACCGCCATGCCGGAAGCCGTTAGAGCGGCAAACAGTGGGATCAACCAGGCTTTTTTCATGCGTGATGGAGTGGCCGGAAGAATGCCAAGACAGCAGATTGGAAGACACGAGCCGAGCGTTCACCAAGCACCCGCACCGGCAATCGTACGGATACTACGGATTATTCCCAGTTCTTTCCTCAGGTCGAAAAGTTTTTATTTGTAATTACAAAGCGCATGGGTATCGTACCCAAGAACTATTGATTCACACATGAAAAACCGACCTGGATTTTTCAAAGCCGGAGGATTCGCCTTGGTGATCACGCTCTGTTTGATGATCCTGTTGACGGTCATCGCGGTGGGTTTGTTGACCTTGTCCACGATCGCCTTGCGTACGACGAGCCAAGCCGAAGCCATGGCCACGGCGCGTAGCAACGCCCGCCTAGCCTTGCTGCTGGCGATCGGAGACTTGCAGAAATCGTTGGGCCCCGACAAGGCGATCACCGCCACTGCCGAGATTCTCACGGCCAGTCCCGCCAAACCCAATACCGCCGGCGTCTGGGAGTCGTGGGATTTCAATCCGGAGAAAGCACCGCAGGATTACAGCGCTGAGAAAGCGCGGAAATTCCGTTGTTGGCTCGTGTCCAATGCCGATCCCGCAGCGCTCGAATCCCTGAACTTCGGAACCGCCAAATGGTCCGGCGCAAGCATCGAACTGGTCGGCGATGCCGCGCTGGGAGGCAAATCTCCATCGTCCGACAAAGTCGTCGCGGGCAAGGTGCCCATCTCCAGCGACGGGAAAGTCCGCGGGGCATACGCCTGGCATGTGTCGGACGAGTCGGTGAAAGCCCGGATCAATCTCTATCGGGATCCCTCGCAGAACCAGACGCTGTGGCAGAAACGCGCGCTCCTGGCCGGACACCGTCCCGACCCCACCGTGGTGAAAACCACCGATGGCACCCGCTTGTCATTCCTGCCAAGCGACGCAATACCTGAGGACTTCAAGAAGGCGCGTGAGGTTTCAGGAAAACTTGTCAGCCTGAACCAGTGTGATTTGTTAGAAGAGAAGCGGCAGATGGCCCGGTTCCGCAATCATGTCACCTTGTATTCGATGGGGCTACCGACCAATGTCCGTGAAGGGGGGCTCAAACAGGACCTGTCATCCGTGTTCGGGATGTCCACCGCCGCCCTGCCCCCTGAGTATTACAACCGAAAGTTATATGAATCGACGCACAAGATCACCGGGGAATCGGACCCCTACTGGTCCACTTTGAAAGGATACTACGACATTTACAAGGAGCCCGGCCTGGGCACCTCCCCGCCGGTTTATTACAAAGCGGCGCCGGAGTCGGTTGCCATGACCCAACTCACGCCTCCCAAGATCTACTACCCGGCACCGGTCCTTGCCAAGGTGGAAGTCCTGTTTTCCTTTGTGGTGCGGGATTCCCACGGCCCGTGGCATGGCGTGGGGCCCTACATGGGACACATGTTGTATGCGCCCATCATCACCCTGCACAACCCCTACAATGTGAGCTTGAAGTTCGATCAACTGGATGTGGACATCCAGGGCATTCCCATGGCTTTCAATTTTTATGCCAACGGCAAGTCCCAGAATATCGATGGCAATGGCGCGCCGGTTTGCATGTCGCTCGACCGGTTATACTGTGTGCACAATCTGTCCTCGAAAAAAATATTCCGTCTTGGGATTTCAAATTGGAGCGACTTTTACACCACCACGCCATCACCCATCACCATGAAACCGGGACAAACCCTGGTCTGTGGCCCATATATCAACAGTGATGCCATCTTCGGAGGGGCTGGTAATGAGGGACAAGCCGTCTTTTTCGACTGGTGGGACGGCCTCACGGGAACACAGGATGCGAGTTCACCACGCGCAAAATGCAAGCCGGGATTCATGGGCAATCAAGTTTCCTATGACGTTGACTGGGTCACCCCGCAGGACTCATCCGCCACAACCTCTGATGCAAGTGGGGCGACCGGGGTTTTCGGTCTCAAGGACGGTGATCAATTTTATATCGAATACAAAGTCCAACAAAATACTGACAACGGCACGGACAAGATGACCGTCAATGCCTGGCTCACCGTGAACGGTGATACCAAGGAAATCGGCGGATTGGAATTCGATTATGATGCTGCGGCTCTCGCCAAAAACTTTCCCGCCACCTACCGTTACCCTGCCATCAACAGTTCTCCGAATTACCTGGAACCCAAGAATTTGTATGATTCGATATATATACCGGTCAAGGACTGCATACATACCCAGTCGTTTGCCCTGTTGTCCGCTTATGCCCGCACCGTCAATGGCGGGGTCTATGACAACGGCACCCGTGACAAGATCAACAATTGCCAGAACCTGCAGCATGACGGACGCCTGGCCGGGCCGCCATTCCTGCATCACAACCCGGCAAGAACCCCCACCGTGGTGGACATGAAATCCGATCCACCGGGCCGCTTCTCGCACGAATTGAACTTGCAGCCGCTGCTCGGCAACGTGGCTGATATCTTCAATCTGGATACCACCAACCGCGGTTATGCGCTCACCAGCAACAAAGTGACGCGGGGCATCAAATCCGGCAGCTATCTGGAGTTGCCGACGGGCCCGATGCAGACGATCGCGGATTTCCGCAGGTCCAATGCCCTGACCAGCGCCTTGCTGCCCTGCTTTGTCCAGCCGGTGGCCAATTCCTATGCCTCCCCGCTCATGTCCACCGCCAGCGCCAAGCAAAACGGGGTCGCGAAATACGCCCTGTTAGACCACTCGCTGCTGGCCAACCACGCGCTCTATGACAGGTTTTATTTCTCCACTTTCGCCCCCTATGGATCGAAATCCATGGAGAATGTTTTTGCGGATTTCATGGCTGGCACGCAGCCGCTGATCAGCCAGGCCTTTGAGCCCTATCTGCCCGCAGGCAAGACTCTGGCCAATGCCAAATCCGAATTGTTTGCCGGCGGCAAGGCCACCGATACCGCCTACAAGACGGCCGCCGAGTATCAGATAATCCGCGGCGCGTTCAATGTGAACTCCACGGATGTCCAGGCATGGAAAGCAGTACTCGCCTCGATGAGTCACAACATGATCC
>JAPLUJ010000136.1 GCA_026397695.1 Verrucomicrobiota bacterium
GATGCGGGTGGTTTTGCCCGATGTCGCGATTGCTTGCATGGGATATGTAAGGGGATCAGGCCGCCCGATTCCTTGGGGTGATTTTCATGGCACCTCGCCACCGCATTTCATTGCGGGTGTGCCCAACGAAGTACCGCTAATGTAATTACAAATAAAATCCGGAGCAGTCAAGCGGCAATTTCATAAAAAAGATGCACTCAGCCTCCAGAGCCTCGATCACGCGCGCCGCCAGTTCGTAGAGATTCATGCACCCACGGGTTTGTAAAGTTTGTGTTCATGCAGCCTGCGCAGCGTTTGCAGGCGGCGCTGCACTTCCGCCCAGCCCTCCTCATCAGAGGTTAGGCCGCACTGCGCCTTCGCGCCATCGAGCATCCAGACATAAATGTCATTGCTCGGAACATGCCGACTGCCCGGATGCCATGCCGCAGGATCATTTGATTGTGACGACGCGCAGGTCATAGACGGTGGCAGGGGGCGTGCCCGGTTTGTTCTGCACCCGCACGAGCACCTTGTCCTTGCCGGCTAACAGTGCTTCCGGAACAGGATACTCGAGCGCGTAGTATTCCTCCTTGTCGATGCTTTTCAGCTTCGGCGTCGCGATGACGGTGCCATTGACCTGCAGGTCGAACTCCGGGCCGTTGTCACGCCCCCAATAGACCAGGCGAACCGCCGCCTTGGTGCCCTTGGGCGGCAGTTTCATCTCGAAGCTGAACCAGCCGTTTTCGTCGATGGCGCGGAAGTGTTTTCCTAACGGACCGAAACCGATGCGTGATTTTTCGCAGAGCAACTGGTGGTCGGTTTCCGGTTGTTGTTCGCCCACCCGCACGCGGTCGATGGTGCTCGCGTCCAGCGCCTGTTCCAAGCGATCGGCTTCGGCGAGTTGTTTTTGTTGTTCCGCAGCGTGGGCCGCATCGGTGAGCTGCCAGTAAATGGCATAGCGCTGGTAGTGGAGATTGAAGAACGGGGCGAGAGTCACGTCCTTGGGTGTGGCCAGGCCCTTGGTTTGAAAGGTCCCGGGTTTGCCGTCCACGGGGGTGATGTGGGCCAACACTTCCTCGTCGGTTTTGGCCACGAACATCGGCGCGCGATTCAACGGAAGCAGGGCCTTGAGCGGCGTGTACGGACCGATGAAATCCTTTTGTTCGAGGCCCTCGCTGCCCAACTCGCCGGCGAGCAGGATAGGCCCGTTGAACAACGACACCCACCCGGGGCACTGCGCCTGGCGGACGATGCGCGGTTTCATCGGCAGCGCGACGTGGATGCGGTCCGCAGCCTTCCACAGGCGCTTGATTTCCGCGAAGCCGCCGGCTTGGGAGGTGGTGGTTACGGCTTGATCATTCACCGTGACCGCGAGTTGTTTGCCATCTAACCAGAACGGGTGACGGATACGCAACGTGACGGGTTCGGCGGGGGCATTGATGATGACCAGCGTGGTGGCAGCCTCTGCGGGGAAGCGCGTTTCCTGTTTCAGGGCGAGCGCCCGTTCCGGCCATTGCAGTTCCGAAGCCATGAACAGGTTGACCGAAACGGACGGCGACGCGTCATGCGTGTAGATGAACTCACCGTATTTCGCATGGTTTTCCATGCCGGTGCCGGTGCAGCACCAGAACGATCTGAAATCGCTGCCGTAGCTGCGGGCATAACCCGGCCGCAGCGGCGTATAGTAAACGAAGGCGCCGGCACCCGGCAGCGGGGCTTGCGAGGCGAGAATGTGGTTGAACAAGGCGTTCTCGTAATAGTCGAGGTAGGCGGCGTCCGGTTTTTCCTGATAGAGAGCGGTGGTGAGGCGCAGCATGTTATAGGTATTGCACGTTTCGGGGCCACCTTCGCGGGTGATCTCAGCGCCCATGTTTTTGGGATCGGAGAAATGTTCGTGCATACTGTTAGATCCATTGAATCTGGGTGTTGGCATGCAGGCCGCTGAGCTTGTCCTGGCCATCGGCGGCCGGGTCGAGCAGCGCGCGGTGCGAATAGAGGCGGGCGAAGTCGAGGAAGCGTTTTTCGCCGGTGATGGCATAGGTGTCGGCGAGCACTTCGGCCATGCCGCCATGTTCGTTTTGCAGCATCCGTTCGCGGCGGTCATCGGGCAGGTCTTTCACCAGCGACCCGCACCAATCGGCGAGACGGACCAACACCTCCTTGGCGGTGGCGTCGCCACAATACACCCATGCGTCGCGCAGGCCGGCGAGTTCCTTGTGGATCGTGTAAAACGGGGCCCAGTAGTTATCGATGGTCTCGACCTTGCCCTTGCGGATGTCCGCTTCCAGTTCGCGCGCGAAGGGGAAGGCCACCAGCGACCCGTCGCCGCGCTTGTCCTGGCATTCCTTGAGTTCCTTGGAAATGTAGGCGATGCGTTCGCGCATGACCGCGTCGTCCGTCACTCGTGCCATCAGGCTGAGCGCGCTGAGGTAGTGGCCGAGACTGTGGCCGGCCAGGGACCGGACGACACCCGGCTTGGCGGGTGATTCCCAACCGCCATAGGGCTTTGCCTTGGGCTCCAATCCGGCCTCGACGCGGAATTGGGCCAACAAACAGTCGGGTTCCATGCGGATGAGATAGGCGTGATCGATCTCCTGCATCGTCTTGAACGGGCCGTCTAACAAGCGCACCGCGCCTTGCGGAAACAATTGCTGGGTGGCGGGGATGGCAGGTTTCACGACCCACGGGTTGGGGGCGGCGGCAGCAGCGGAGATTAGCAGGAGGCTGCTTGCGGAGATGGCTGCGGCAGACAAGGTTCTTCTTGGCGTACGGATCGTGTTCATGGGGTGTGTCGCCGACCAATACGTCGGCATCGGCGGTGGTCTGTCAAAAATATGCCAGAACACCCGCCAGGTGGCTTTCCTCAGGATCAGCTCAACTCATGCGGAAAACGATCCGTGCCTTGGTCAGGTCATACGGCGACATCTCCATTTTGACCTTGTCACCCACCACCAAGCGGATGAAGCGCTTGCGCATCTTGCCGGAAATATGCGCCAGCACCTCGTGACCGCTCTCCAGTTTCACCCGGAACATAGTGCCGGCAAGCACGGCGGAAATTTCGCCATCAACTTCCACCGCCTTTTCTTCCTCATCCTTGGAGGATCGCTTGGGCGGGCCGTATCGATTGCGGTTTCTGGCAGGACGTCGTCCCGACTTTTTCGGATGTGGAGGCATAATGACTTGGGATGATGCTGGCAGTGGAACGTTCGCCCCAACTGCCATCTGCGAGCGCTTCAGTAGCGTATTCACGGCAGCCTATCAATCTCAAAAATCGCACCAGCGGGACAAGCCGCTGCTTTTCTCCATCACCCACGCTTGCCAAGCCCCCGCGGAACCTCCATCTTGCATCCCGCAACACGCTTCACAACCATGCCTGAAATCACCGAAAAAGAACTGCCACCGAACGTGAAACCACTGTGGCTCAAAGCTCTCGCCGCCTACCAAGCCGAGAACCTCGACTACGCCGTCTCGCTCCTGCAGGGTGTCCTCAAGGAATGCGCGGGATTCCTGGATGGCCGCAAATTGCTCCGCAAATGCGAACTCAAGCTCGTCGGCGGCACCAAGAAGAAAGCCGGTCTTTTCGGTCTGCAAACCGGCGGCATGGGGATGATGAAACTCCATGGACAAGCCAAAAAGGACCCCTTGGGAACCCTGCCACTCATCGAAAAAGAACTCGAAAAAGACCCCCTCAACGACCAAGCCAACGACTTGCTTTTCGACACCTGCCTCAAACTCGAACTGTTCGAATCCGCCGCCTTTGCCCTCGAAACAGTCCGCAATGGCAGCCCCGAAAACGCCAAACTCCTGCACAAACTCGCCACATTTTATCTCAACCGCGACCAACCGTTACAGGCGTCCGAGGTGTATAACGACATCATCAAACACCACCCGATCGACGGTGCCGCCATCAAAGGCTCCAAAGACGCC
>JAPLUJ010000207.1:0-3238 GCA_026397695.1 Verrucomicrobiota bacterium
TGCGTTGTCGTTGCACTTGCCGACCCGGAACGACCCACCACGCCGATATCCAATGCAAGTGAACCCGCGACGTTCCAGGATCCCGCGGTACCACTCATCGCGTTGCCCGCGAACTTCGCTTCCCGTCGCGAGAAAAAAGAGGTCAAGCTCGACCACAAGGGATTTGCCGAAGTAGCGAATATCAATGGTCCCGGGTGCATCCGGCATGTCTGGTTCCTTACGGTGAACAATCAGGACAAACTCACCCTCGAGATCACGGTCGATGGCGCGGAGCAGCCGCAAGTTCGGGCACCACTGGGTGCATTCTTCGGTGTGATGCAGGACCGGGATCCGTACTTTATCGACTGCGCGGCGTTCACCGTTCTGCCGAACCCCGAGGCAAGAAAGAAGGATGCTCGTATTCCGGGCACGCCCGGGTACAACCTGTTTCTTCCCATCCCGTTCAGCAAGTCCTGTCGGATTCTCGTTCATGGCAATGAGGGTGCGTTCTTGGGCACCGTGGTGGACTGGCATCGGTATGAGGCGCACGCGCCATTAACGCCTTACCGTCTCCACGCAGAGCACAAGCGTTTCGCAACCACTCCGCCTCGGGGCGGCACCATCGAGATGGCAAAAGTCACTGGCAACGGATTTCTCGCCGGCTTTGTGACCGGCTACATCCAGAAGGAAAAGAGCGATATGGTCTTTCACACGGGAGGAATAAAGATTCTTCTCGACGACGAGACGGACCCCTACACGATCCAGGGCAACAATGTGGAGGACGACTACGGATTCACGTGGGGATTCAACGACCATCAGACCCGTTGGATTGGATGCCCAATCCATGAAAACCGCGGCCGCAAAGATCAAGATGGAGTTTTCTACCGCTTCTTCGGCCCGGACCCAATCGCGTTCCGTTCATCGATGACTTTCCTCGCGGGAAGTCGCGGAGACGACATGGAAACGGTTGTGTACTACTATAAGAAGTGCGGCAGTCGCATGGACAGGTGACCTGCGTGAGATCGACGGTCTTGGTTTGGACGCGGACGGTTTCTAACAGTTATGCCCCCACCCAGCGCCAAGACCTGTTGGACGCTTTCGCCCACAGCGGCATGAGCGAGAGGACTCTTTCCGGCAGGCGAAAGCTCTTGGTCTTCCGGAGAAAAAAGCATCTGCATTGCGGGATTCCATCAAATTGGCTTGTGTCTGGGGTCCGCCCGCCGGCTTCCACTAAAGGTCGAGCACCCGCATCAGGATCGTCACATCGCGCTCGCCATAGACCGGGCTCTGCGCCGTGACAAATCCATCGAGTTCGGCGAAGAGTGATTTGAGTGCGACCTTGCGTCCGTATTTCCGGGGGCAACTGGCGGTGGTCGTTGTGGTAGTAGGTCGTGCCGGGATCGAGGACGTGGTCGCCGACTTTTTCCCCATTGATATACAGTTCGTAGTATCCCAGACCGCAGACGTGGACCGTCGCCCGTTTGACCGGCGTGTCGAGTGTGAATGCCTTGCGCAACAGCGGAGAAGATATCTCCTTGCCGGCCCCGACCCACTTGCCTTGCCAGTCGCTTGGTTTCAGCAAGCCCATGTCAAACGTGGCGGATCCGCTATACGTGCTGGGGCGTTGTTCCCGCATTGCTTGTATGGTGCGTGGATCGTGGTAAGGTGCCCGAGCGTATTCTCCATCGTAGCCCGGTTTATTCCAACAACGCACCTTCCACCAGCATTTCTGACCGCTGGTCAGCGCGCGGCCCTGGTAGGGAACGTTGACCGACCGGCTGGAGACCACCTTTCCGCTGTCCCAGAGATCACCAATGCCTTGTTCGAGTTTCTCTTCACTGCCGGCGACAAGTATCTGATAGGCGGCTTGTGTCTGATCCCGCCGCGTCGATTCGAGCAGCCAACTGAACCTGGGTTCAGCCGCATCAATCCCCACAGGATTGACCGCGTATTCGCACTTGAGTTGTACGGGTTTGACGCCCAGACGCTTGAAGATCGCCTGATATGGATCGGCAGCACTCCTGGCTGGATCCACATATTTGGCCAGATCGCGCATGGCAATGACCATATAGTCGTTATCGTGAAGGTGCTTCATGTACCGGGCGAAGTCCTCCGGCTTGGTGCTGGCATGGGGGTAAAGCCCCGTGGGCACGCCGTGAAACGTCAGGACGCAGATCTTTCCATCCTTGGCCTGCTCGATCGCCCATCGAAAATCCTCCCAGCCCCAATTCGGGCCTGATGCCCCCGTCGTGGGCACCAGCAGGGGATGATCTTCCTGCGGATCGTAAGCGGGGCCGCGGTCGCCCTTGTCCGAGTAAGGAAACTCCGGGGCCACGCCGCGCCGCGCAAAGAGGTATCCTTTTTCCCCAAGGACCTTGAGAACCTCCGGACTGTTATGGTAGCCGGGATAACAGAAAGTCCTGGGCGCGGGGATACCATGCGCTTTGAATCGCGTTTCGATTTGTGCCACTTCCGCAATGATCTGCTCTCTCGACAGGGTTGCCATGTTCGGATGGCTGCGAGTGTGGTTGCCGATCTCAAACCCGGTGTCGCTAAGCGCCTTGATCTCCTCCCACGTGAGGGAAGCGGTCTTGTTGTCAAAGTGAAGGCCCTCGCTGATGTAGAACGTCGCCCCGAAACCGTAACTCTTCAGCAGCGGCGCCACGACGGTGAAATCCGACTTGCTTCCGTCGTCAAACGTCAAAACAACCAACTTGTCGGGGATGGGCAGCAACTGTTCCGCTTTCGACGGCGCGGGGGCGGAAAACGCTGAAACCATTGCCAGGACAGCCAGGGTCGTTGTCGATCGAATCATCATTGCTAGGAAATTGCTTTTGGGGTGAAGGCCGTTGCAAGAGCTGGTGGCCGGACCGGGGGGGGGAAATGGGGGGTGTTAAAGTTTGTGCCTTAACAACTTCAATTTGAAAAAGCAGGGAAGAAATAACCAAAACAAAATACAATCCTTTCATTTTCAATTCATTTATTCTCCAACCAAACTGACCTTCAAATTCATTGTCCCATTCTCCACCGTCCACGCGGGTATGCGTATTTCGATGCGTTTCAGGTTTTCGATGATTTTGTCGTAAATGAGTGGTGGTGGGTTGAGGGAAATTACCGAGACCATGATTTCGGGGTGCGAAAGGTTTTCGAGTTTCAGTGTTTGACCGTTCTGCCTCAAAACTGCACCGCCCTTTACAATTTCAACATCGGCCTGAGTCATCATCTGCCAAGTGATTACTTTCGTTTCTTCTGAAATTTC
>JAPLUJ010000207.1:3248-9624 GCA_026397695.1 Verrucomicrobiota bacterium
ATTACCAGCGATGCCGGGCTTTCTTTTACAAATTTGCGCTGGACACTTTTTAGCTGTCCTTTAAATGCCGGAGTTAAATCAATGGTTGCTGAAGGTTGTGAGCCTGTCTTAAAATCAACTATTTCAGCTTTTCCATCAACCACATGCAACTGGTTGTTCACCGAAATTGTGCTGTGCCCGAAATTGTTTTTTGTGAGTAGTTTCCATCTATCGCATTCCTGGCAACGGCCCCACAAATCGAAGCCAGCACGTTCGAGCAAACCGTAACTTTGGTTGCCGGGGTCGATTGACCAGCGCACCCCGTTCAATTCAAAAATAAACGAGCCGCCATCCATGTTGCCGTGATTTACGGTTCCACAGCCACCTTTTCCACCAAAATAAAAACCATTTGGATTCTTGTCACCACCTGTAAAAATCACCACTGGGTTTGCTCCTCCACCCTTCCATGCTGTGGGAAGCGGAGTTGTCACCTTTTCTGAAAACTGAGCTGTCCAAACCAATCCGGCGCCCGCCAGCCGCGAAAAGTTTTTTATTTCAGCAGGCTGCGTTAAAAAATATTTTTCATTCAGAAATGTTTTATTTCCGGTTTTAGAGGCAAACCAGCTTAGCGTAAAGTTGCCGTATCCTTGGGCTTCTTCGTCGCAGTCGGCATAACTGTACAATTTATTCGAAGGCGAAATGGTAAGCATGGCGTACACAGCGCTTTCTAAAAATCCGGGGAAAGTGGACAGACCAAAATCGTTACCGAAGGCGCTTTCGAAAATGGCTGCGGTAACCACCGAAAACTGGGTTCCGTAACCCCAGTAAATGGGTCCTTCGGGGTAGGCGCCGTCGGGAGCATATTCACGCAGCGCATTGTTCATTCCCTCGATGGAACGGTAAATGGTTTTTGCAGCCAGCTCAGGTTCCAATTCCGCAACCGCAATCGACGCCGCAATCATTCCGGCATTGCACACCTGGTTCCAGTTGTTGGTATTGTTTACCCATGAAGGTGTGGTTCCATTATCGGGCCAGCTTGCTTTTATGCCTTTTTCGATTAAAGATTTTTTTGCCAACGCGATTGTTGATTTTGGCAGGTCGCCGGCTGTCCAGTCGATTGCCAATGCAATTGCCAGCGACATTTCACCTACATCGAGAAAATGTTTTGGATTCCACGTCGGGAAATTACAGGCGGCAATTACTTCGTCGTTCAGCCGGTTCAGCAGGTGTTTGTCTTTTTCAATGCGGTAAACCATTGCCAGCATGTTAATACGGAACAGAAAATCCCGCGAAATGCCCAACTGGTTTTTCTGCGAATTGGGATTTTCGGGGATCTCGAGCGTGATTAAATCCCTTTTTAGAACATCTTCGGCATTGTATTTTATGGTCTGATAAATATTCTGAATAAGAGGGTTATTTTCGAGTTTTTCCTTTAGATTTTTCTCAATGCCCTTGTTCAAAACCAGACGGGGCGACTGTTTTTGCAGGTTTGTTTTGAGCCATGAAACTGTGATTGGATTGTCGAGTTTTACGGGTGCAGTTTTGTCCCCAAATTCGGATTGAGAGAAAACGGTATTGACCATAATAACAACGATAAAAAGGCAGGTAAATACTGATAATGGGGATAATTTACATTTGGTATTTGAACTAAAATATAAATACAATTGGTGTAAGATTACATCAGTAGTTGTTCTCATTTAACTGTCAGATTTAAGGTTATCGATTGATTTCGGGCAAAACAATTGCGTATTTTACTGCCAGGAAATAGCTTTTGCGGTGAAGGCCGTTGCAAGAGCCGGTGGCCGGACCGGAAGGCGGGCAAATGGGGGTTGATGAGGGCCTCCTTGACTTTTAATGAGCGGCGATTCATGAAGGGATTCATCATAAGTGTGGTTTGATGGTTTGTCCGTGATTGAAGTGCAACTCCGGCTTCATGAAGTTCTTTTGAGTTTTAATTCATGTCGGCTCGAAAGCCCGTCGAGCATCATGGTGACGATGGTGCAGCACATGCCGATGTAGGGGACACCCAGCGGTTTGCCGGTGACGGGATTGTAATGTTCGCTGATGCCGTTCTTGAGGGCGTTGGCAATGGTCTTGTCGGCGATATCCGCGGCGATCTTCTGGTAGCCATGTTGCGCAAAACCGCCCGCCACCTGATAATTCGGGGCGGGCCAGATGTCGCCGCGCCAATAGCCGTTCGGATTCCATCGCTTGTCCTTCCGGTCCACGGTTGTGATCGGCAGCGGCGTTTGCCAATGCTCTGTCATGAATGCTTCCGCCATCCGTTTGGTCATCGCCTCAGTGGGAACATCCGTCGCCAAAGGTATCCAGCTTCCGATGGTCGCTGTCTTGATTTTTTCCAAAGTATCCCGTTTCACCGAGAGGAAGCAGCCGGACTCTTCGTCCCACATGTGTTGGCGCATGGCGGCGACGGATTTACCGATCCGTTGCTGGCGGCGTTTGGCCATCGCGGTGTCGCCCATGATCTCTGCCAAACGCATCAGGCTGTTTTCCCCCATGATGAGATAAGCCGTGTTGCCGGAAGCGCAGATGTCTCCATACCACGCGCCTTCGTCGGGTCCTTTCCGGGTTGGATGGACAGTGAGATTCAAGTCGTCCAGATTGCATTCGTAATCGAAGGTTTCATAGCGCGCGTGCTGGACCACGCCGCTGTAGGCGCCGACGGCGATCAGGCCGGCATTCGTCACATCGCGTTCGCGCCAATACCATTCGTGAAATTTTTCCAATGGCGCGAGGCTTTGACGGAGGAGCTCCTTGTCGCCATTGCGCTTGAAGACGCGCTCCAGCCCCCAGGCAAGGATGGGAATCTGCGAATAAGCCGGGTACTTGTTCCAATCTTTTCTGTTGGGCTCTATCATGCAGGGGATCATGTCATGCGCATAATCGGGGCGCACCGCGTTCCAGCGTTCCTGAAAATCCCAATAGTTCTGGAAAATTTCGCGGATCACTTCCTTCTGGTCTGGCAGGATGGCCAGAAGGTCCACCACAAACATCGTATCCCAGAGCCACTGGCCGTAGAAGGCATTCCCGGTGCCAGCCAGCAGCCAGCGGCGTTTGAAGATGCCTTCCGGCGGCTTGATCTTTCCGAGCACGCATTGCCGGAACATATCCTCCGCCAGACGAAGGAGCTCCGGATCTTTCGATTCAAAAAGTGATTTGATGTCGAGCGGTGACGCTGCCGTTGCCGCCCGGCCGGTCGCAGCCAGTCGGGACAGCAGCAGTGAGCCCATGCCTGCCATCAGGCTTTGGTGCATGAAAGTTCGGCGGTTCATAGATGACTGCTAGGTAAGCTTTTGAGGTGAAGGCCGTTGAATGAGCCGGTGGCCGGACCGGCCTGCCTGTCGAAGCCTTGGCGAAGACCGTCGGGCGGGGAAATGGGGGTTGTGGCACATTGTCTCATTCATCTTGAACTCCAATAGCCGATAGGAGTAGCTGATAGGAAATTCGGGCTCTTCCGTTTCTAGATTCTTGAAATCATGAATTTGCGATTGTTAGGTCAAGTTTTCCGGTCTTCTGTCTTCTGTCTTCAAGTCTTCTATCAATCCTCGAAGTAGAAGGAGAACAGTTTGGCCTCCTGCAGTTTGAAGTGAAGCCTGACCTGCTTGCCCTGATACTTCGCCAGATCGAAACCTTTGGAATCCTGCCATTTGACGATGCCATTTTTGGCCGTTCGCGTCACGTATTCGCTGGTGCCGATAGGGTTGCCTTGCGGGTCGCAAACTTCGATCTCGACGAATCCGCCCGAGGCATGGACATCGGCATTGATGCCCAGTTTGTTTCCGACAACGGTAATCGGTTTGGTCATGACCGTCGCATGTCGACTGTGGGCGCCGGCGGCGATTTGTTCGAGTCCGGCCCAACCATCGGGGCGAAGCGTCGCGCGGCAAAAGAAGGCGTCTCGCCAACCGAAGAATCGGCCGTTATTCGAGCCGTAATAGAGTTCGATGGTGCCGTCTTTCTTCACCATGGGGTCACACGGGAATATGCAACCCCAGTCGTAGGTGCCCACGGTGCGGCTGTTGGCGATAAAGCGTTGTCCTACTTCGATCCATTCCCACTTCAAGCCGTCGGGACTCCAAGCCAACTCGACGTATTGACGATCGTTGAGTGTATCGAACATGCCCACCATACCGACGTAAATGCCGCCGGTCTTGAAGACGGTGAAGTCGTGGATTTCGCGATCGAGATCGGGCCCCTCGAGCACCACGGTAGCCCTGGGCCAATGGATGAAGTCGCGACTCGTGGTGCGCGAGGCAAGGCGGTATCCATAACTACCATATCGCTTGCCGGCGAGGCCTTTTTTCGACCACGCGCGGGTGTACATCACAAACCGGTCCAAGTCATCGTCCCAGAAGACCGATTGACGCGTATCGCTACGATCCGGCACGTCTGTTCGAACCTCCTTCCAGTCGTGGATGCCGTCGGACGAGAACCAGGCTCTTCCTTGTTGCGGAAGAGTCGCTTTGTAGCGTTTGTTCGGGTCGGGGTCGCGCGGATCCTTGATGACCGTGGTGCCGTGAGACGCCATCAGGACGACGTTGTTCTTTTTTGTGCCGTAGAGTTCGACGATGCCGAGTTCGGGCTTCTCCCACTTGATGCCGTCTTGCGAGGTCGCATAGCAGACCCCGCCCCGGCGCTCGCTTTCGTGCCACTTGACGCGGGCGCGTTGATCGAGCGGGGTCTGGTTTTCCAATTTGCTGACCACAAAACCATTGTACCAAAGCTTGTAGCGTTGCTCTTCTTCATCGAAGATCAGACTGCCATAGAGGTTCGAAATGTACGGTTCCCACAGCTTGTCTTCGGCGAAGAGCGGGTTGCGCGGATCCTTGATCGGATCACCCAAGGTGAGCTTGGCGTTGTCGGTCTTCTCGATAATGCGGGAATCCATGATGAGGTACTTCTTCCTCGCGAAAATATCGAACTGCGGACGCACCTCTGTATAAGTGAGCACGACGTCCTGCGAGGGCTCCATGAGGAACGTCGGGTTCGGGCGTTCCACCCGTTTGAGTTCGAGTCCCTTCGGGATGAACTCGCGGCCGTGTACGAACTTCAACTGAGCGGGTTTCCCTTCGCTTTTCTCGTATTGTCCGCAGTAATGGATGGCCGTTTTGAATTCATCGACGCCATAGAGCCCGAGTTTCTGATTGTACTCGTCTTGCATTTTCAAGTATAACTTCGGCCTTCCTTCCTTCCATCCGTCCCCCGGCAGGCCGCCTTGAAACATGAGAACGTCGTAGTGTGTGTCATACTCCGACGACCGCAAAACGGCTTGGGCGCCGTACTGCTTACCCTCGGCGTCGGTGCCGAGGTATTCGCCTTGAACGGTATCCTTTGTCGCAACGGGTGACGGCTCTTTCGCTTGGCTTGTTTGTACAACAAGCAATAGACCCATTGCCGCAATCATGAATACTCTGCCGGTGATTCTCTCATTCGTGCTCATTTCGTGTTCCTCATTTCTTGTCGTTCGGTGAAAACAGTGCGATTAGAGTTCCTTCCGTATGTGAACGCAAAGGAGAATATTCTAACTGATAGAAAATCACTTTCGGGGTGAAGGCTGTTGCAAGAGCCGGTGGCCGGACCGGCGGGCGGGGAAATGGGGGTTGTTCGGCTCGCCGAGTTCGGACTTTGGATTGGAGGCTTAACCGTTCACCAATGCCAGTCCGAACCCATGCCGACTGCCGAGTGCAATACCTTCACCCCGGATACATTGCGACAGTCCCGAGATCCCGCGTCAATCCGAGTCAATCCGCTTGACCGTCCCCGGTCGGCAAGCCACGACTTCGCCATGAAGAAATCCATTATTGCCATCGTGGTGTGTCTGGGGGCGGGCCTGCTGGTTCAAGCCGCGCAACCCACGCTCCACACGTTTCGGAAGATCCAGTTGACCGACGAGTTTTGGGGCGAGGGTGCCTACTACGGCGACTTCAACAAGGACGGCAATCAGGATGTGGTCTATGGGCCCTATTGGTGGGAAGGGCCGGACTTCAAGGCGCGCCACGAGTTCCGTCCGGCCACGCAGACATTCAAGCTCAAGAAGGCGGACGGCACCGAGGCCACCGTCGCGGGCTACGAAGGCGGCTTGGGCAAGAACAATGCCTATTCCGACGCGTTCTTCACGTTCGCCCATGACTTCAACAAGGACGGCTGGGATGACATCATGGTCTTTGGCCTGCCCGGCACCGAGGCGTGGGTCTACCAGAACCCGAAAGGGAAGTCCGGCGAGGGCGGCTCTGAGCACTGGAAAAAGCACAAGGTCTTCAACGTGGTGGATAACGAATCTCCCATGTGGGGTGACATCACGGGCGACGGCAAGCCGGAGATCATCTGCAACAGCGGCGGCTTCATGGGTTACATCGAGCCGGACTGGAACGCCCCC
>JAPLUJ010000538.1 GCA_026397695.1 Verrucomicrobiota bacterium
CTGGGCATTCGCAGAAGAGTGTTCGGCAGGATGCCGAACACAGCCGGCGGGACGCCGACGCCCCCAAGGAATTGCCAGTCGGCAAGATGTGCGGTGCGCCCGAGGGCATCGAAGAAGGCTTGGGTGCGTTCGGCGGACCGGTGGCCAAGAGCTTTGTTCCAGGCCTCGGCCCAGCGGACGTAATACTGATGGGCGGTGGGTGTTCGGGCACGGCGGTGCGAGGACAACCAGTGATTTGCTTTTCACTCGTTGCCGTGTATTTTGTCATTGTAGGAGGAGACACATCATGAAAACGCTCGAATTAAATCCACAGGAGCAAGAGCTGCTAGTGCGGATCTTGGAACGGTGCCAGGCGGATCTGGACCATGAGATCCATCATACGGACCACCGCGAGTTCAGAGGCATGCTGAGCCAGCGGCAACTCGTCATCGCAGGCATTATCCAAAAACTCCAGCCGTAGCCGAAGCTCAGGTGCCGCACCGAGCCGGAGCGGGCGAAATGCGTCTTCCGCACATGGTCGACCAACTCCTAGCCGTAGCCGTAGCGGGTGCCGGTGTCTCCCGCCGCATCGTGTCCGATGGAAATCACCGCCCGCCCCGCGCTTTGCGGTTGACAGCCGGGCTGGTCGTCCACCAATTTCCCGCTCAAGCTGTTACGGAGATTTTCCCTTCCGCACGGTCCATCGGTTCCAGCACGTTTCATCGCAAACCAAAATCACCCCATGAGCAATCCAAGTTCACTTCCATCCTATATCTCCGGCGCGACGCCCAATCCCAAGGCGAACCGGGCACCCTGGTATAAAAACATCGCCCCCACTTACGCGGGCATCTTCCTGTGGTTCGTGTTCTGGCAGGACGCAGTGAACGCTCCCAATCAAGGCGGCCTGCTCTCATGTGGTATTGGCTGGGCCTTCCTGAGCCTGGTGATCGCCGCGTTCGTTTGCCACTTCCTGTTTTACATGGTGCCCGGCATTTTGGGCATGAAAACCGGTTTGCCGCTTTACATCATCGGCACTTCCCTGTTCGGCGCGCAAGGAGGGTTCATCCTGCCGGGTTTCCTGATGGGCGTGTTGCAATTCGGCTGGCTGGGCGTGAATGTCTATTTCTCGTCCATGGCGTTGGGCGCGTTCTGCGGGCTGGAGGCCACCAGCACGGGAGTTAAAATCATCATGGTGCTATGGGGCGTGCTCGCCGCCTTCGTGGGTCTCAAAGGCATTCAATACGTGGCCAAGGTCGCCACCTATCTGCCATTGATCCCGTTGGCCGTCCTGTTTTTATTGCTCGCCAAAACCGCCGGTGGCATCGGCAGCTTTGACCCGCAGGCATTCATTGCCATGAGTGCGAAGGCCGCCCCGGCGGCGCCGGCGGCGCTGGGCAGCTTCGGTGTGCTGGCGTTCATGCTGACCTTCGTGGTCGGGTTTTTCGCCACGGCCGGTGCGGCGGGGGTGGATATCGCCAGCAACGGGCGCCACAAGGGTGACGTTTCCATGGGCGGCATCGTCGGAATCGCCCTGGCGATCATCGTCACTGCGGGCATTTCCATGCTCATCGTCGCAGGCACCTACGGCTCACCGGAATTGAGCAAGGCTGCGGTCGCGGCCAGCAAGGACGGCTTGATCCTCCAGACACCGGGCCTGATTCCGGTCATCATGGGCAAGAGTGCGGGCTTGATCATGTTCCTGCTCGCCATCGCCGCTTTCCCGCCGGCATGTTTCTCGTCATTCATCGCAGCTAACAGTTTCAAGACGACTCTGCCCAAGGTCCATCCGTTCATCTCGGTGGGCATCGGCGCGGCGGTGAGCATCGCCCTTGCCATCACCGGCTTGGCGGGCAAGGCGATCATTGTTTTTGTCA
>JAPLUJ010000382.1 GCA_026397695.1 Verrucomicrobiota bacterium
GCAACTGCGGGTTCCGGCGGCGGGCCGGTGCGGGATGTTCCTCGTGTAACTGTCGCTCGGTGCCCACCCCTTCGCAGGCCTCGCAGGCACCGAGGTGGGAGTTGAAGGAAAAATGTTTGGGAGTGAGTTCACCCATGATGAAGCCGGTGCGCGGATTCCGCCAGGATGTTTGAAAACCGAGATCCCGCCAGACATCCGCAGCCGGTTCCTGAACTGCCGCGCGGGCCTCCGCACCGCACAAGCGCAGCGCCGTTTCCACCGAATCGGCGAGACGCGATGCCACTCCCGGGCGGATCACCAGGCGGTCCACCACGATCTCCACCACCGGCGGCGCGTCCGGCCACGCCTGCACCGCCTCCTCGATTTCCAACACCTCGCCATCTATCCGCACCCGGATATATCCCTGCCGTTGCAGATCGGCTGCCAACCTAACAGGTTCCCGCAACTCCTCATCCGGCACCGGCACCAGCAGCATCACCTTGGTCCCCTCCTCCATCGCCGTTAGAACGTTCACGATGTCGGCCGCGCCCATGCGTTGCAAGCGTTCACCGGTAGCCGGATCATGCGGTACCCCCGCCGCCGCCCACAACACCCGCAGGTAATCGTGGATTTCGGTCGCCGTCGCTACCGTCGAGCGCGGGTTCAATCCTCCGCTCCGCTGTTCGATCGCGATGGCCGGGCTCAATCCCTCGATCGAATCCACATCGGGTTTTTCCAATTGGTCGAGAAACTGCCGCGCATAAACCGACAGTGATTCCACATACCGCCGCTGGCCCTCGGCATAAAGCGTGTGAAACGCCAGCGACGATTTTCCAGATCCGCTAGGCCCGGTGATGACGACGAGTTTCCCGCGCGGAATATCGACGTCGATGTTCCGCAGGTTATGTTGCCGCGCGCCACGGATCCGGATCATGTCCACCTGCCCAGCAAACCCCGAAACTCGGTAACTTCCAATTCTATTCTCGATCCGATCAGGCCGATCCGGCGAAGCAAACCGGTGACCGGAATGACAAGGGGCACCCTGTAGCTTGGGACTGTGGTGAAGCGCGCTTCACCGCTTTTTCGGGGGCAAGGCAAACCAGAGGGTGACAAGACAATCCCCTCCCACAAAGCGGCGGTGCCAGCCGCAGTCCGAATGTCAGTTAGACAAGTTCCGCCGCGATCGGATCGACCAGCGCACGGCCGCGATGGATGAGTATCAGGCGCCCGTCGGCGATGCGGGCGAGGTTTTCCCCAACGAGAATTTCCGCTCGTTGCAACGCGACGGAATCCAGTAACTCTAGCGGGATTCCTTCAGTGGTGCGCAAGCCCAGCGCGATGCGTTCCAGGCGGCGGGCTTCAGCGTCAAGGGTTTCGGTGTCGGCTAGAGCATGGCCGAGCGCGTGGATTTGCGCGATGTAGCGCGCGGTGTCCGCGATGTTTGTCGAGCGGATAGACCCGAGGGTGGACACGGCGGACGGTCCCAGCCCGAGATAATCCTCGCCCCGCCAGTACCCCTGGTTGTGCGCAGACCGTCGTCCGGGGAGTGCATAGTTCGATGTTTCATAGTGCTCGAAACCCGCGGATGTTAGAATGGCGTCGGCCAGATGGAACAAGCGGGCGTCGATATCCTCGTGGCAGGCGGCATCGCCGCGCCGCAGCGTTTCGCACGCGGTCCGCAGGGTGGACTCCCAGTCCGCCGCGCTTTGCCCGGGAACGGAGAACATCAGGTCGATGTTCACCTGCGGCATGCCGGCGGCGCGGAGGACCGCCACGGATTCCATCGCTTGGGCGGCGCTGTGCTCGCGGCCGAGGGATTCCAACACCGGCGGACTGAACGATTGAATGCCTAATGACACCCGCGTCACCCCGAGTTCGCGCAACAAGCGGGCTTTTGCCCCATCGAACGTGGCGGGATTGGCTTCCAGCGTGACTTCGTCGAGCTTGCGGAAATCGATCTTATCATGCAGCGCGGCAAACAAGCGCGTGAGGTGGCGCGGCGAGAGCATGCTCGGGGTGCCGCCGCCCAGATAGATGGTGCGCGGCGGCACTACGGACGCACCGAGCCGGTTGCCCGCCTCCATGGTTAGCGCGTCGATTAAGCCGCCGATCGGCGTCGCACCCGGGGTGTTCTTATAGAACGAACAATACGGGCAGACGCGATGACAGAAGGGAATGTGAAGGTAGAGCAGCATGGCATTGGTCAACAGTCAACAGTCAACAGTCATTGGTCATTGGTCATTGGTAAATAG
>JAPLUJ010000664.1:0-9176 GCA_026397695.1 Verrucomicrobiota bacterium
GTCCGGACAGGGAAAAATCCTTCATGCCATCGAGGGGCCGCTGCTGCCTGTGCTGGTCCGCATGGAAATGGAGGGCGTCGCGATCGATCACGCCGCCCTGGCAGCCATTGGCGACGAGCTGCAAACCCAGATCGACGAACTCGCGCAATCGATTCACCGGCAAGCCGGCCGCCCATTCAACCTGGCCTCGCCCAAGCAGCTCGGGGAAATCCTCTTTGATCACCTCGGACTGGCGGACAAGGCGAGGAAAACCAAAACCGGTCAATACAAAACCGACGAACAAACGCTCGCAACCCTCGAAGGAAAGCACCCCGTCATCAGCGACATTCTCGCGTGGCGCGAGGCCACCAAACTCAAGTCCACCTATCTCGACGCTCTGCCCAACCACATCGTTGCTGAAACCGGCCGCATCCACACCCATTTCCATCAACTCGTCGCGGCCACCGGACGGCTCGCCTCGTCCGATCCCAACCTCCAGAACATCCCTGTTAGATCAGAGGCCGGTCGGAAAATCCGCAAGGCTTTCGTCCCGCGCGCCGGGGGCAGTCGGGACCGCGAGTCTCCAGACTCGCCCCTCTTCACGCTGCTCAGTTGTGACTACTCGCAGATCGAGTTGCGCGTGATGGCGGCGCTGGCCAACGACGCCACGATGATCGAGGCCTTTCACAATCACGCCGACATTCACACCATCACCGCCGCCAAGGTATTTGTGATCGAGCCCGGAGATGTCACCCCCGACATGCGCCGCACCGCCAAGATGGTCAACTTCGGCATCATCTATGGCATCTCCGCGTTCGGTCTCTCGCAGCGCCTCGCCATCCCGCGCACCGAAGCCGCCGCCATCATCGACGCCTACTTCCGCGAATACCCGTCAATCCGCAATTATATGGATATCACCGTGGCGGAAGCCCGCGAGAACGGATTTGTCGCAACCCTGTCAGGCCGCCGCCGGTATTTCCCGGACCTCAACTCCGCCAACCAGAACCTCCGCAGCAATGCCGAACGCGCCGCCATCAACACCCCGATCCAAGGGACCGCCGCAGACATGATCAAACTCGCCATGATCCGCATCGACACCTTGCTACGAGATAAACAGTATCAATCGAAGATGTTACTCCAGGTCCACGACGAACTCGTCTTCGACCTCGCCCTCAACGAACAGGACGAACTCGTCCCTCTCATCCTCGACGCCATGAAAACCGCCCTGCCGCTCCCCCACGACGTGCCCATCGAAGTCGAACACGGCACCGGCCCTAACTGGCTGGCGGCGCACTGAGGAACTCCAAAGGTGGCTACCCGTTTGCTGAGCTGTTACCGGACTCCCGGCGGCGACCGGCTTTACATCATCACCGAGGCAAGTCGGAAAATCACGACCGTCTTGCTGCCAGAGGAAAAACTGATGCGGCTTTCTCGCCATTTTCTTGCCATCTCGCCATTATCTCGCCATTATCTCGCCATGAACCGGCCCATTAAGACGGATTGGCTTGAACCCTTTCGGCAACAGGCGGAACTCGACGCGGTGGATTATGAGTCTTTCTTCTCACCCCGCCTGCCGCGCCGGACAGCCCTGAACCGGCTGGGCCGACTGCGCGAGGCCGGCTTGTTGGATCGCCACGGGGAAGCCCGGTCCACGGTCTACCGCCTGACCGATGCGGGAGGAGCGCGGCTTGTCGCCAAAAGCGCCCGGCAGCCTGGAGATTCCCGCTTGTCGGCGTCAGCGGAGGCACTGCGAACCAAACTTCGGCACCCCGTTTCCGAGCGCACCCCGGTCGGTTACCAACGCGCCTTTCTCGATACCTACCAACCTAACCAAACCTTCTACCTCCCCGAAAGTGCCCGGCGCAAACTTCATGAAACCGGCAGCCAAACCGGAATGGCGGACGAACCGGCAGGCACCTATGCCCGCCACATCTGCCAACGTCTGCTAATCGACCTGTCGTGGAACTCCAGCCGTCTGGAGGGCAATACCTTCTCTCTGTTAGAAACCGAGCAACTCTTCCAGGCGGGCCGCAGTGGCGACGCGCAACTCTCCAACGAGGCGGTGATGATTCTCAATCACAAGGCCGCCATCGAATTTCTTTTGGAATCCTCGTCCGAGGCCGGCTTTGATCGCCGGACCATCCTCAACCTGCACGCGCTGCTCACGGCCGACCTTCTCCGCGATCCAGCCGCCGAAGGTGCCCTGCGCACCGATCCCGTGGGCATTGGCAAATCCTCCTACCTGCCTCCTGCCATCCCCGCACTGATCGAGACCCTCTTCGATCTCATTCTGGCCAAGGCCCGCGAAATCCGCGATCCGTTCGAGCAGGCGTTTTTCGCGATGGTGCACCTGCCCTACCTCCAACCGTTCATCGATGGCAACAAGCGCGTGTCCCGTCTGGCTGCCAACCTCCCGCTTTTCCAGCGCAATCTCGCCCCACTCTCATTCGTGAACGTGGCCGAGGCCGATTACACCGATGGCATGCTCGCCATCTACGAACTCAACGAGGTCGGCCTCCTGCGCGAGGTTTTCATTCAGGCCTATGAGCGATCAGCACAGCGCTACACTGTCATCCGCGGCGCGGTGGGCGATCCCGACCCCTTCCGGGTGAAATACCGTCAGGCCATCGCCGGGCAGGTGGCTGAAATCATCCGTGCCCGCTGTACCCGGCGCGAGGCCGTGGCCCGCCTGCGCCGCTGGGCCGAAGACTCCATCATCGAAAGCGACCGCAAGTCGTTCGTCGCCGCAGCCGAGGAAACCCTCGTCGGCATCCACGAGGGAAACTTCGCCCGCTATCAAATACGACCGTTAGAATTCGAGGCTTGGAAAACCGCATGGAGCGAAACAGCAAGCGACCCGGCCTGAAGTCACAGGATCGTGTCCTGTGAGGGGCGGGGAAATCGGCCGTCCCGGCTGAGAGGGAAAACGGGCGTCCCGCCTGTTGGGGAATAGATATGGCAACGGCGCATTCTAAGCAACCCGGTCATGACAGGCGAGGACGCCTGTCTGCCCTCACATCCGAGACGGATGTTCTCCGTTCAATCCGCATGCCAACGGTGGGCTGACGAGGCTAACGGAAGTCTAATACACGCGGATGGTGGATGTGAGGGTTGGGGAAATCGGCCGTCCCGGCTGAGAGGGACAACGGGCGTCCCGCCTGTTGGGGAGTAGATATAGCAACGGCGCTGGCGGCTGCTATGGCGGATGATGCCGGAACCCACATCCCTCCGGCCCACAACATCTGACCCGACCGAGTTGTGCCTTTACCTGTCCAGCTTTTTGGGGGGTAACTCCACTGGCGTGGTCCTGTTATCCCTGTTCGGTTCATCGGTTTTTCAACGCATTTTCTTGTTCATCTCTTTCGCGGCGCACGATTCGCACCAGTGTTCGTCGCCTGACCTGGTGTAGCCGTCGGTGCCAAGTTTGATGGTGACACCACAGTGGGAGCATTTGGTTGGCTCGTATGCTGGTGGTTCTGGCATCTTCTCAAAGTTGTACTCATTCGTCCCATACCACGCGATCATTTCGGGTTCAAACTCGCTTCGGCATTTTGGGCACGACTTCCAATCCCCTTCATGCCCTTCGTTGAAGTGGTAGCCGCACAGGGTGTATCGGCGGTGATTTCGGTGACAACTGTTTCTAGCATAAGAAAACATCGCGTACTTGTGCTCATCGTCACAGATCCAGTTCCCGCAACATTCAGTCGTGGTGAGATTCTTTGTCTTCCCACACAGACCGCAGCGCGGCTTGTCCGCCCTATTTGTTACAGGTTTTGTCATCGTGTCTTCAGATGCTTAGGCGAGTTGGACAACGCTTTATTTGTCCTTGCACAGGCACAATGGACTTTCCCACCGCGGATGTCAAGGAGGCCGTGCGACCGTTTTCCGGCCCGTTCATTCCGCGCGCCAACGGCCTGCTAGAACGCAATATGGCGCAAATTATGGTGCGAACCGATGTGCGGATGGTGCGCGACAAACAACGCGGACGGCTGGCAGGAAGGAGGATGTCGGAACGCACAACCCTTCCGGCAACCAGATCCACAGATGAAACCGCAAGATCCCCAAGCCGAACGCATCATGTTTGGCGTCGAACTCGAAACCACCATCCCAGCCACCGCCGGCCTCGTTGTCGGTGGCTACCCGGAACCCGCCGCAAGTGACCCCACAAACGAAACCATGAAGCAACAAACAGGCACCATGATATGCCATGAACCCAAAGCCCGTGCCAAAAGGGAAGGATGGGCGTCATGATCGAAATCCGCAAAAACCGCCACACCCGGTTCTGGGTCGTGTATGTGGATGGCGAATTGCTGGCGGTGGTCGTCTATCGAAAAGGCGCGGTGGCCATCGCCGACATGCTCAGAAAGATGCACTTCAGCAAGAAGGCGGAGGATGCCGCGTAGCAAAAGTTTTGCTTACGGGGAGTGACCCGTATAAGAAAGCGGGAGCGGATGGCGACAGAAATGACTAATCTATCAGGTAAGATTGTAATTTTGAAGGACCGACCCCAAACATGATCCGCATCGACACCTTGCTACGAGATAAACAGTATCAATCGAAGATGTTACTCCAGGTCCACGACGAACTCGTCTTCGACCTCGCCCTCAACGAACAGGACGAACTCGTCCCCCGCATCCTCGACGCCATGAAAACCGCCCTGCCGCTCCCCCACGACGTGCCCATCGAAGTCGAACACGGCACCGGTCCTAACTGGCTGGCGGCACACTGAATATGGAGTAGGGGCGTCTCGTTTCGTGGCCCGCTTTTTCACTGGACGAGACGCCCAACATCCTTACCCTTCGGTGCCATTGCTCAATTCCCCCATGTCCGAGAACCCGACAACTCCCGCCCCGTCCGCCCGCCACAGTTCCTGCCTGGTGAAAGGATTGGTTGTTCTCACGCTCCTCGCGCTCGTGTGCGGCGGGCTGTGGTGGTGGCACAACCGACCGATCCGGCCGGTGGAACTCAGCGCGAAGGAGCAAGCCGTCGTCAAGGCCAAGATGACAGCCGTCCAGCAACCCGCGGAACCAACATATGACAAGGGTTCCAAGGAGATCATCTTCACCGAGCGCGAACTCAACGGCCTGCTCAATCAAAACACGACGTTGGGCCAATCCCTGAGCTTCGAACTCGCCCGCAACGCCGTGCATGCCCGGGTGGAAACCGACATCGACCCCGATCTGCCCATCGTCGGCGGCAAACACTTGAAAGCCCGCGCCCGCTTCCTCGTCGGCAAGCTGCCCGGCCAACCGGCATTTGTGTTAGACGACGTCACGGTCTGGGGGGTGTCCCTGCCGAACGACTGGCTGGGGGGCATCAAGGGGCGTAATTTGTTAGAAGAAGTGCTCGGCGGCAAAGGCCGCGGGATTGCAGGTATGGAGGAGTTCAGGGTCGAGCCCGGACGCTTGATCATACGGCTGGCGGAGTGATGTGAGTGTAGACATTGCCGGATGGCCTGTGCTATATTTTCCACGCACACCACCACAACCCCAGAAATACCATGACCCTCAAAGTTGGCGACCTCGCCCCTGATTTCACCCTTGTCACCAAATCCGCCGATGGGCCGCAGCTCGTGAAGCTGGGCCAGCTCATTGGCAAATCCAACATCGTGCTGCTGTTCGTGCCGATGGCCTTCACCGGCGTCTGTACCACCGAGTTCTGCGAAATCTCCGCCGGGCTGCGGGACTACGAAGCGCTCGACGCGAAAGTGCTCGGCATTTCCGGCGACAATCCATTCGCGCAAGCCGCCTGGGCCGAAAAGGAAGGCATCACGATCCCGCTGCTCAGCGACTACGAACACGCCGTCGCGAAAGCCTACGGTGTCGCTTACGAGCAATTCCTGCCTGAGGTGAATCTGATCATGGGCGGCGTGGCCAAGCGTTCGGCCTTCGTCATCGACAGGGGGGGCGTCATCCGATACGCCGAAGTGCAGGAACACCCGAAGAATCTGCCCGATTTCGAGGCCGTAAAAGCCACCCTGCGCTCGATCTGAGACGCCGTCTGGAAACAATGCCGCCCCTGCCAATCAGACGTCACAAGTCCACAACCTCAACCCGGAACGCGACAATTCTGATGACGACCGTCATCAGAATTGTCGCGGGAAGCTCTTGGGACAGTGGGGCATGGGGATGATTTTGCTGGGCTGGCACGGGGGGCGATGAACGGCCGGAGAGAGATGGAAATGCGGCTGCATGAGGTGATCCGCAGCCATCACGGTTCCGTTATTTTTTGCTGGCTTGACGGCCCGCCCGTGCGGTGTGAAATATCCCCTGCATGGCATGGCGGATTGACGAAGCGGTGACCCGCGGCGAAATCGACAACACGGTCGAGGGACGCACCACGGGCCGCATCTGGCTGGCCGGGCGCGACGAGCCCTTGATTCTAACATTAGTGGGCGATTGCTGGCGAGATCTCGCGGGGACACGGCTGTGGTTTGAAAATCCAGTGCCCGCAGTCATGCCGGACACGGCGGCCCTGGCGGGGGACCAAACCGGAATCGTCGGGGACATGACCGCCTCCCGGAAGAACAAAGTGCCGACAGTCAGCGATGAGGAACTCCACCGGCTCTGCCAATGCCAAGCCGAAATCCCCCATGAATGGAGAAACACGCTCTATCTCGAATGGTTCAGCGAAATCAATGGCCGGGTGGTGATCTCATCCTCCGCGTATGCGATGAAGATCTCCGACTACGCATGGGCGATGGACGAGGACGCGGAGGAAGCACAGAAACTGGCGAACCTCAACACCATGCGCGATTTCATGGCACGCTTGATCCGCCGCAGCGAATCACCCAGCTCGGAAACGGACACCGACGGGGAACTCGACGAATTCGCCTGGGAGGAACGCCTGAAGGAATCCGACCGCCTGACCGATGCCTATCAGGAAGTGATCGAGAAATACATGGAAGACGTTGATAGCGAACGCAAGGAGGCGTTCGTGATGGGATGGGACGGCCTGTTAGACGCGCTTGCGCAACGGGATGAAGCGGCCAACGACGATTTTTCCCCGGAGACTCTGACTTATGGCCAGCGGGTGGACGTGTCGTTTGAAGACAACGACGAGGACGAATATCTCGATCCTGATGAGGCATTCCTCGATGAAGAGGACGACGACGACGACGAGGATGCAGAAGATGATCACCCGCTACAGATGCAGGCGCAGGAACTCGCGATGCGTGCGATGGACGTGGTCCAACAAGATGCGGGGCCGGGAACCCCAGCCTATCAGTTCATCACCAGTCTGCTCCAGGTGAGCGGTAAACTCGCCGGCGCGCTCAACGGACGCATCAGCGGCTATCAACCGGAAACAGGATTCGTGCTCGCGATTTTGAAACGTTGCCTGCACTCGCTCAACGAGGCGGTGGGCAGTTGCCAGAAGCTGATGGCGGAGGAAAATGACCCGGATCAACTTGCAGCCCTCGCGCATTTGCGCAGTTCTGTTTTTGCCATCCGTGACGACATCGTGGAACTGCGCCGGGCACTCAAGTAATATCTATCAGCTCTCGAAATACGTGTAGCCGGACAAACCCTCGCGGTAGAGATCGAGAATTTCACGGCGTTCCTGCGGCGAAATGCGCCCGGCGGCGACGGCATTCTCGGCGAAGTTGCGGAACTTCGAGACCAGCTCCTTGGGATCGTATTCCACATAAGTCAACGGTGTCGCCCTCGACCTCGTGGGTGTACACGGGTTTGCCTTTTTCAAGGTGGACCCCGACGACGTTGGTATCTCCTAGCAGATTATGGAGGTCGCCGAGGGTTTCCTGATAGGCACCGACCAGGAAGACGGCGACGTAATACGGTTCGCCGGGTTTGAGTTCGTGGAGCGGCAGGATTTTCGCCACGTCCTCTTTGTCGATGAAGCGGTCGATCTTGCCGTCGCAGTCGCAGGTGATATCGGCGAGCACGGCGCGCTGGCGGGGTTTTTCATCGAGGCGGTGGATGGGCATGACCGGGAAGATCTGGTCGATCGCCCAAGAATCCGGCAACGATTGGAAGAGCGAAAAGTTGCCGTAATAGAAATCGACCAGGGTGGAGGACAATTCGCGGAGGTCCTCCGGGATATCGTCGAGGCGAGCGATAAGGTTGGAGATGCGGGTGAGGATGTGCCAGAACCATGCTTCGGCCAAGCCGCGCTCGCGCAGGGTGACGCTGCCATAAAAAAACTGCGCGCGGATCTGGTCGCGGTAATAGGCGGCGTCGTTGAAACTTTCCTGGAGGTTTTTCTTGTTGAGGGTTTTGTGGACGTCGATCAAGTTTGTTAGATTTTGCGGTGCGTTCTGGGGCACCGGCGGGGCGTCCTCGCTGGTTTGGGCGCGGGTGACATCAAGGATGTTGAAGACGAGCACCGAGTAATAGGCGACGACGGCGCGACCGCTTTCGGAGATGAGATGCGGATGGGCGACTCCCGCCTTGTCGCAGATCTGCGAGACCACCTCAACGATATCGGTGCAATACTCGGGGATCGAATAGTTGCAGGACGAATGGAAGTTGGTGTGCGAGCCGTCGTAATCGACGGCCATGCCGCCACCGATGTCGAGTACGCCCATGGGCGCGCCTTCCTTGACGAGGTCGCAATAGATGCGAACCGCCTCGGTGGCGCCCTCGCGGATCGCTGCGATGTTGGGGATTTGCGACCCGAGGTGGTAATGGAGCATTTTCAGGCAGCCGAGGAATCCGGCCTCCTTGAGGTGGTCAACCACGGCGATGACCTGGGCAGAATTGAGACCGAAGACCGACTTGTCACCGGCGCTATCCTGCCAATGGCCGGAGCCGCGAGTGGAGAGGCGGACGCGCACGCCGAGGTTGGGCAGCACGCCGATTTTGCGCGAGCGCTTGAGGATGAGCTGCAGCTCGCTGGGCATTTCTAACACAAGCATGATCTGGAGGCCCATTTTCTGTGAGTGCAGGGCGAGATCGATGAACTCCTCGTCCTTATAGCCGTTGCAGATGATATAGGCATCCGGGTCGTGCATGTGGGCAAGGGCGGCGATGAGTTCGGGCTTGGAGCCGGCTTCGAGGCCATAGTGGTATTTTTTGCCGAACTCGGCGATTTCCTCGATGACCTGGCGTTGTTGGTTGACCTTGATCGGATAGACGCCACGGTATTCGCCGCCATAGCCGGAATCCTTGATGGCCGCGCGAAACGACTCGTTGATTTCCGCAATGCGGGAATGTAACAGATCACGAAAGCGCAGCAAC
>JAPLUJ010000664.1:9284-10823 GCA_026397695.1 Verrucomicrobiota bacterium
ACCGGCAGGTGGGTGCCGCGTTCGTGCAGGCCCGCGATGACCTCGAAAAGCGAAACCTCCTTGGCAGCTTCGGCGTCTTCCAGACGCACCGTTAGATGGCCCTTGCGGTTGACGCCGAAGAACCCATGGCCCCAGGAATCCACGCCGTAGAGATCCGCGGATTGTTCCGCAGTCCAGGCGGTGCGGACCTTGCGCTTGGCGGTTTTCGGGGCGGCTGCGGCAGATGCTGGAGGAATCATGGCGGAATGGCGGGCGCGGGCGAAAACATATTGGCTGCATCCACCAAGCGGAAGCCTTGATTTCACCCTATCCCCTTCTGCAAGTCCCTGGCACTCCATAGCGTGCCCGCCGCTACCGCGCCACTGCCGCGCCATCTTCGCGCGCCGTCCTTGCGCGTCCCACCGAACCTATCCCGGCACAATCGAAACACCTCATCCACAAACCCACGGCTCCCGATCACCGCGCCGTCCGTGAAATATCTAACACGGCAACGCAACATCTTGCCCAGCGCCACATCCCGGCTCCGCTCCAGCATCTCCAACTCCGCAGCCGCCGCGGCTTTCTTCATCCCCTTCCTCACCACCTTCACCTCCAGCTCGCCATTCTCGTTGACCATTTCCTTGAGCTTTTCCACCCCCTCTTCTAACAATATCATCCGGTATTCCTTCGATACCTTGCCCGGCCAGTGCCGGGCATCCGCCTCGTAACCCTGGTGCGCCATGATGGCCCGCACCAGGCCCGCGCGCGCTTTCTTGCCATCTCCTTTGGGTCCGCCGCCCATCGCCTCGCCATAACTGCTCCAGCGATACTCCGCCGGGTCCGTGACCATCCCCGCTCTCACGGGATTCAAATCGATATAGGCCGCCATCGTTTTCGCCGCGATACCATCTTCCACCAGCACGCTTTTGAACACATCCTCCCACAGCCCGCCGGTGCGTTTCTGACTGCGGTTGAACCACTGTGTGAAGCGTTGCATGAAGCCTTTCATGAACTCGCTCAAACTGTGCATCCGGTAGGTGAAGTTCTCGTGCAATTCTTTGACGGCCATCTCGTTGCCCGCCTTCCGATACTCCTGCAACCGCTTCGCCACCTCTGCCACGAAGGCTTCGTTGTAGAGAAACCTCAACCGTTTCAGCAAGGCCTCGTCGGAAAATCCGCCAATTGGCAGCGGTGGCACTTCCAGCAGCAGATGAATATGGTTGCACATGAAACAATACGCCAGCGCCCGGCAACCGGAAAAATTCTCATACATCCGCATGAACGTCCGCAGCTTTTCCTTCTCAACCTGTCCAAACGCAAACCGTCTTTCCACCACCCGGCTCACACAATGGTACATCACCGGCTTTTCCGTCGAATCCTTCCAGGGTGCTATGAATCGTGCGTGCGGCATGACGTGATAGTGCCATGGAAAATAACATGCGCAATAACTTTTTCTATAAAAGGAGTTTCCTTTAAAGAGCATTCTAAAGAGCATTGGGGGCGAGGACTGGGTGGTCAAGGACCGGATGGAATACATGGAATACCTCAACAAGCTCAAGC
>JAPLUJ010000028.1 GCA_026397695.1 Verrucomicrobiota bacterium
CTGTCTATCTCGGGCCTGTTGGCCACAGTCATGGATGCCGACGCGCCTTCCAGACTCAGCGTTGAATTGTCGTTGAGAAACAGGTTGCCGACCGAATTGCCCGCGCTGGCAATCACGAGTTTTCCGTTGGCCTCCACGGTCACGTTGCCGCTGCCGGCAACCTTGAAGCTGTTCGAGGAGGTGCCGTCGAATGTAAGGCCGCTATTGACGGTGATGCCGTTGGTGACGATGTTGACGCCGGGCCAAGACCCGGCGGAGTTGACGGTAAGCCCGCCATTGGCATTGATCGTCGCGCCAGTGGTGGTAGCGGTAACGTTCTTAAGAGAAGCCGCCGTGTCAGCAGGCCCCCCCAAATTCAAGATGGAAGTCGCATCCATGGTGAGCGACCCGCCGGTGGTGTCCAACAAGCCGGTGCTCAACGTGGCACCCGTCATCGCCAGTGAGCCGGCGTTGGTGAGGGTCAATGCCAGCGAGGTGCCTGACGTGCCGAACCCCGTGCCGAGCAGGATGCTGGGGTTGGTAAGAGAGCCGTTGATGGTCACGCCCGTCGATGCGTCCGGAATGGCTGCCGGCGACCAAGTGGTCGCTAAATTCCAATCGTTTGTCGCGCCGCCGTTCGTGGCGTTGGCAACCGTGGCGATGGTATCGGGCCCCGCCGCCTTAAGGGCATAGATCTCGGCTGCGTTGAGAGCCTTCTTCCAAATGCGGAACTCGTCCAATGAGCCTTTCAAACTTTCGGTAACAGCATCCCAGCGGGGACCGCCGAGATTGAAGACGGTGGTGGAGATAGAACCCAAGCTTACTCCGCCCATGCTGCCTGTGGCATACAGTGCGCCGTTGACATAGAGGCTTATCGTGTTGGTGGTCTGATTGAAAACGTTCACGATGTGGACATCAGGCCCGCCGCCATAACCACTCAGGGCGTGCAGTCCGGTGAGGCTCCAATTATCGATTGAGCCAAAATTTCCGCCAGCTTGAGCGTAAATGTGCTGGCCGTTGCCGGCAGGTTGGTATAATTGGTCACCCCATGTGCCGGCGCCTATTTTAAAAACGGTGGCCCAATCGCCGCCCCAATCGAACCTGCCCCAGGACTCGATCGAAACTCCCCCGCTGGCCGCAAGGGTCGCGATGTCGTTGCTGGCGAAAGTGATCTGGGAAGCGCTTGTAGAGGCACCATTAAAAGCGGCCCTGCCGCTCGCAAATGTTACGCCGGCTTGGGGCGTACCGTTGAGTCCTCCAACGGTACCCGTATCGCTGGCATCCGTCGTAAAGGAGTATCGGTGGGCCAAATCGTCCGAGAGGGCGGCGGTTGCCCGCGGCCCCGCCATCACGCACACCCCGAGTGTCACACTCAGAAATCCAGCAAACATTGTGTTGCTTGCCCTGGGTGAGGAACGCGGTGGTGGGTTATGGGCTTGGGGATTGATCCCATATTGCTTGACGCTCTCGCGTCCGACAGGGGTGCAGGCACCCGCATTTATGGTAGTTTTCATGGGTTGTTGTTGTTGTTGTTTAGCTTGCGGTTCTTGTTCGTGGTGGTGTGTTGGTTGGTGGATAATTCAATAGTCGGTGGGGGGAGAGAGGGTGGCTGTTATTGGTTGTTGGTTATTAGCTGGATTGGGGGATAAGACGGGGCGACATCGGCTCCAGTTCCGAAACAGGCGAAAAAACCGACGATCAACAGCCAACAAAAGCGATTTTTTTGTCAGCGCAAGGATTATTTTCATAAATTAGATTTTTTGGGGTGGGCGGAGGATAGCCGTCCCGGCCAATACCGTTCAATTGAGGAGGAAGAGAAGAGGGTTTTAACCGCAGATGAACGCAGATAGACGCAGATGAAGAGAGATTTTTGATTTTATCTGTGTTCATCTGCGTCCATCTGCGGTTCGAATTTCTTAATTGAAAAGGATTGGCCGTCCCGCATGTTGGAATTCGGCTACGGAGATGAGACATCCGGCACGGAGCGGGCCTACTTTATTGGAAGAATTAGGGTCAAGAATATCCGAATCTACCATTTGTAATCGCCAGTTGATTCCCTGAGCGCCATTTCAGCCATGGATTCATTCCGTCATTGACAGCGCCGCCGCTGCTGGCGAAAACAACCCAACGCCTATGAAAATCATCCGTTTCCTGCCGACGATTGTGGTCGCCGCACTTTGTGCCTTGCAACCCGCCACCGCCCGTGCTGCGGAGAAAGTCCGCCTGCTCATTGTTTCAGGCGGTCACGGCTTCGACACCAACGAGTTCTTTCAGGTGTTCAAGGACAACCCCGAGGTGACGGTCGTGGCGGCAACGCATCCCGCTGCGCACAAGCTGCTTCGCCCCGAGTCCGCAGCCAATTTTGACGTACTGGTGTTATATGACATGTGGCAGAAAATCGACGACGAAGGCAAGACCGATTTTGTCAACTTTCTCAAATCCGGCAAAGGGCTGATAGCGCTGCACCACAGCATCGCCAATTATCAGGACTGGCCGGAATACGCCAAGATCGTCGGCGGGCGCTATTATTTGCAACCGACCCAGGTGGACGGCGTCGAAAAAAAGCGATCCATCTGGAAGCACGATGTCGAAGTGCCGGTGCGCATCGCGGACGCGCAGCATCCGGTCACGCGCAGCTTGAAGGATTTTGTCATTCACGATGAAACCTACGGCCTGTTCGACATGCTGCCCGGTTCACACGCGCTGCTCACCACCGAGGAGCCGACCAGTGCGAAGAACATAGCGTGGGTGAAAACCTACGGCGATGCGCGCGTGATCTATCTCCAACTCGGTCACGACAAGCTGGCCTACGCCAATCCGAACTTCCGTCAACTCGTGGCCCAAGCCATCCGCTGGGCGGCCAAGAAGGATAACTAATTCACAAAACCCCGTGGCGGCTTCGCTTCACTCATCAGGAGCACGCCCGACGCCATCCCGGTTATCTGCTCTCACCCGCAATC
>JAPLUJ010000669.1 GCA_026397695.1 Verrucomicrobiota bacterium
TCCAAAGACGCCTCCGCCCGGGCGTCCATGAAAAAACAAAAATGGGACGAGAACGCCAGCATGCGCGACCTGATGCGGGACATCAACCAGGTCGAGGAACTGGAAAAAGCCTCGCGCACCGGCCTGACCCGGGAACAACTCGAGGAACGCCGTGACCATGTGATTGAAAAATACAACACGGACCCCAACCACCTCGTCACCGTCAAGGAACTCGCCGGCATCTACGAACAACTCGAAGACTGGCACAACGCCAAGACCTTCTACAGTTGGGCCCACACGCTCAGCGCCGGGGACGTCGCCCTCGCCGCCAAGGCCTCTTCCATGCATGACCGCGCCATCGAGGCGGATCTCAAAACCCTCGAAACCGCCGCCGCCGCCGATCCCGACAACCTCGAACTCAAGACCGCCCTTGAAGCTCGACGGGCGGACCGCCTCGCCGAACAGATCCAGGAAGCCCAGCGGCGCGTCGATCAGAACCCGACCGATCCGCAACTGCGCTTCGATCTTGGCAACGCCCTCTACAATGCCGGAGATTACAGTGCCGCCATCCCCCACCTCCAGCATGCCACGCGCAACCCGCACGTCCGCACCCGGGTGTTGCTCCTGTTAGGACTCACCTTCAAGGCCAAGGGCATGTTCGACCTTTCCATCAAACAACTCTCCGACGCCCTGGCCGATCTCCACGCCATGGACCACGTCAAAAAGGAAGTCCTTTACGAGAAGGGCCTCATCCACGAGGAAATCGGCGACAAGGCCACCGCGCTGGAGTGCTTCAAGCAAATCTACGAGGTGGATTATGGTTACCGCGACGTCGCGAAGCGCGTGGAGTCCTCCTATTCCTGACATCCATCATCTTGAGATCTCGATATCTGTTTTTCGCGGGGTTGCCGGTGATGCTGTCATCCAGCCTGTTGCGGGCCAATCATCCGGCAGCCACGTCATTGGATATCCGGCCGGCCGGCAGCCATGGGATCCATATCGTTCACTTCCATGGAGGACTGCAACCTGAGCAATCGATCCGGCAAAAAATCGCGGATCTTGATATTGATATCAGTCCCGATCCTCTCACGGTGAGCATCACCAATCACCATGGAGTGCTGTTACAGAAATTGGTATTCATGGATGACGGAAAGGTGAAGTTCCGGCTGGATGATGTCCCGGTATTGGGGATGGGGGAAGGCGGCCCCAGGATGCAGGGTGACTGGCGGAACCAGCGGATTGAGTTCGACCGCCGCGGCCGCTACCACACCATGCAGCCGCGCTGGCAGGCCAATGCCTACGGATCGCGCAATCCGGTGCCACTCCTCATCGGCACCTCCGGATGGGGAATTTACGTCGCCGCTCCATGGGTAGAGGTGGATCTTCAGAATGCGGAATTCGGACTGTTCATTCCCAGGTCGCAGGACGATTCCCTAACCAAACCGCAGAATCAAAAAGACCAGCAGCAAAACCTGGGCAAGGGTTTGCCCCCGAGTGGTAAATATCCACCCGGGTTTTTTGATATCTATGTTTTCGATGCCGCGGATCCGGCCTTTCTCATGAAAGATCTATCGGTGCTGTTCGGACCGACCGTGATGCCGCCGCAATGGTCGCTCGGATACATGCAGTCGCACCGCACGCTCCAAGACGATCCGAACTGAGGTATCAGTTGATGCCCTACACCTATACCCTTGCCTGGCAAGCCCGGGAATCCGGCATGCCGCTGATGCGGGCCATGTGGCTGCATTATCCGCGGGATCCCGTCGCCAGGAATCTGGGTGACCAGTATCTGTGGGGCCGGGATCTCCTGATAGCCCCGGTTTACGAAAAGGGAGCCACGTCCCGCAAAGTCTATCTTCCTGAAGGCACATGGTTCGACTGGTGGACCGGCGATAGGGTCAACGGCGGAAGGGCCGTGACGCGTGATGTCAACCTCTCCATCATGCCCGTTTTTGTCAGGGCCGGTGCCATCATGCCGGTGGATCCGGTGCGTCAATATATGGCTCAGAAAGTCGATGATCCCACCACTATCCGCATCTATCCCGGGGTGGACGGATCCTTCACACTCTATGAAGATGACGGCATCAGCCAAGAGTATCTCAAAGGCGTCGCCAGTACCACGGAGTTCACTTGGAACGACCGCGAAAAGATCCTCACCATCCAACCGGGATCGCAGCAGGCATTCGTGCGGTTAGAGAATCGCAGGTTTCGCGTGGAATTGGTGCATGCGAAAAATAGCAGAAACGTGATATATACTGGCAGAATGCTCAAGGTCGGACTGTGAATGTATGGAGTGCGGTGGTATCAGCGAAATACTTCCTCAATGCAAGCGATTGTTGTGCTGTGCGGGTTTTTCCTCGGCCCTGAAGTTTCTCGTGATGGCTACGGGTACTGTGCCGCTGACCTATCAAAAGCGCAAGAATCACACGAACTTCCACCGGTCCCGCACATGGTGAATTCTCGGCACGGTGATTGCCGGGGATTTTGTCTTGCGCTTGCCGGGGAAATGGGACCACGGTGTCTCCGAAATCATGAAAACACTCCAACTCTTCCTCGTCCCGGTCGCAGCCGCGTTCGCGCTCTCCGGGTGCCTGCAAAACGAAACCACGGTCCGCGTCAAACCCGATGGCAGCGGCACCATCGTCGAGGAAACATTCCTCAGTGCGCAAATGATGGCCATGCTCGGTGGCCTCGGTGGCTTGGGCGGTGATCAGGACAAGCCGGCCAAGGATCCGCTCGATGAAATGTTCGGCCAGGACAAGGCCAAGGCCAAGGCCGCCAAACTCGGCGATGGGGTCACATTGGACAAAATCGAGAAAATCGACAAGGACGGCAAGAAGGGTGCCCGCACCACCTATAAGTTCGCCGATATCTCCAAGCTCAAACTCCTCACCTGCTACGCGACCAGCGGCATGAATGAAGGCATGGGCGGCACACCGCCAGACGCGGCGGCAACCGAAGGCACCCCCGCCCCGGAGACCGGGAAGAAGAAGGGCGACCCGATCCGTTTCCAAATGGCCAACGGCAAACTCACCATCACCATGCCGCGGCCCGACATTACCAGCAAGGACGAGGCCAAGGACAAGGCCAAGGACAAGCCTGCGGACGAAACGCCCCTATCGGACGCCGCCGACAATGCCCAGGGCGAACTGATGATGAAAACCCTGTTAGCCGATATGAAGATCGCCATCCGCGTGGTCGCCGAGACCGGCATCGCCGCGACCGACGCCTCCCACGTCGAGGGCAACACCGTCACCCTGATGGAAATGAACTTCGGCGATGTGGTTGCCAACCCGGCGGCCATGAAAACCTTGGAAAAACTCAAAGGCAAGTCCCCGGATGAAGCCGCCGCCGCCCTCAAGGGCATCAAGGGCGTCAAGGTGGAGACCAAGGAAAAGATCTCGATCAAAATGAAATGACACGCTCACTCCCGATCTCTCCGGGAACAACCTAACAACAATAAGCGATGAAACAAATCATGATGGCAGTGATGGTGATGGGTGTGGCAGGCACCTGTCTGGCGGCTCCGAAAAAAACGGTGGTGGTGTGGTCCGAGGGGACCGCACCGAAAAATGTCTATCCGCAAGATATCAACACGGCGATCGCCGATGGGCTGCGCGCGGCGGAGGTCATGAAGGATTGGGAGGTGGTGGTCGCGAATCTGAGCGACCCCGATCAGGGATTGCCGGATGCCTTGCTCGCCAAGGCCGACGTGTTGGTGTGGTGGGGCCATAAAAAACATGGCCAGGTGAATGACGATCTGGTGGCGAAGATTGCCAAGCGCGTCAAGGATGAAGGCATGGGTTTCATCGCGTTGCACTCGTCGCACTTCGCCAAGCCTAACAAGTCGCTGATGGGCACGCCATGCACCTTCGCGGCCTATGTCGCCGACAACAAGGAGACAGTGATCAAAGTCACCGCCGCCGATCATCCCATCGCCAAAGGGGTTGCCAAGGAGTTCACCATCGCCAACGACGAACGCTACAGCGACCCTTATGCCGTGCCTCCCACCGCCGCCGCACCATTCGGCGGAACCCACATCCACAAGGACGGCGTGAAGGAGGAAAGCATCCAAGGCTACTGCTGGACCGTGGGCAAAGCCAACTATTTCTACTTCCAGGCCGGGCATGAAACCAACCCGATCTATTTCCAACCCGAGATCCGCAAAATCATGGCCAATGCGGTGATCTGGGCCGCAAAAAGATAGGCGGAGATGAAAGCATAACCATGAACCACCACCGTGAAAGGAACCTGATATGTATCGTATGACATTGGCCATCGTGGCCGCCCTGACCCTGATAGACGTACCCGCCCGCGCGGAACGCAATGACTCGGCCGCCGAAAAACTCGGTTTCCACCTCGGCATGCAGTGCTGGACCTACCGCATGCTGACCACGTTCGAGACGATCGAACGCTGCCAGAAGTTCGGCATCAAATATCTGGAGATGTTCCCCGGCCAAAAGATGAAACCCGGCGCGGAATCCAAAATCGACCCCGGCATGAGTGACGCCGACATCGCCGAATTGCTCGCCAAGGCCAATGCCTGCGGCGTGAAAATCACTTGCTTCGGCGTCGGCGCCATCCCGCTGGACGAAGCGCCAATGACAAAGCATTTCGAATGGGCGAAAAAAGTCGGGATTGAAGTGCTCGTCACCGAGGTCACCCCGAATGAGGCGCTCGACAAGATGTCACAGAAAACGGGCATTCGGATCGCCCTGCACAACCATCCGCGATCATGGCCGCCCGACAAAGTGCTGGCCGCAACCAAGGACCTGAGCAAAAACTGCGGCTCGTGTTCCGACACCGGTCACTGGATTCGCGCGGGTAAAAATCCCATCGAGAGCTTCAAATTGTTAGAGGGTCGTGTTGTCACCTCGCACTTCAAGGATCTCGACGCCGGGAAATCGGACGTGGTCTTTGGCACCGGCATCGCGAACGTCAAAGGCATGATGGAAGAACTGAAGCGCCAGGGGTTCCACGGTTATATGAACATGGAATACGAGCACGGCGATCTCACGCACCTCGACGCAACCATCCCACAGTGCGTCGCCGCTTTCGACAAAATCGCCGCCGAGGTTGCGAAGGAATAAGCGGATGCCATGAATGATCTCCTTGCCGGCATTGGATGCCAACATTCCAATCTGCCGGCATCAAGGCAGGTGGGTGCTGCCCATGAGGAAGCGATCACACTCGCGCGCCGCGCCGCGGCCTTCCTGAATGGCCCAGACGACGAGTGATTGGCCACGGCGCATGTCCCCGGCGGCGAAAACGCCGGGGAGGTTGGTGGTGAATATCCCGTGTTCCGCCTTGACGTTGGAGCGGGCGTCGGTCTCGAGGGCGAATTGCTTGACGATTTCCGGTTCAGGACCGAGGAAGCCCATCGCTAACAGCACCAGCTGCGCAGGAATGACGCGCACGGTACCGGGGATTTCCTTGGGCAGGAAACTGCCTTGGGCGTCCTTGGCCCACTCAATGTCGCAGATTTCAAGGCCCGTTAGACCGCCGGCCGCGTCCTTGAGAAAACGCTTGGTTTGTACCAGATAGTGGCGCGGATCACCACCTTGGACCGCGGCGGCTTCCACCTGTCCGTAGTCCATCACATAAACCTTCGGCCACTCGGGCCACGGATTGTTTGTGGCACGTTCCAGCGACGGCCGCGGCAGGATTTCCAATTGGGTTATACTCTTGCATCCGTGGCGCAGGCTGGTGGCGACACAGTCGGTGCCGGTGTCGCCGCCGCCGATGACCACCACATCCTTGCCGGTGGCGTTGAGCGGCGGATGACTGCCATCGAAGTTGTGGTCGAGCTGCCAGCGGGTGTTAGAGGTGAGGAAATCCATCGCGAGATGCACGCCCGTGGCGTCGCGGCCATCGACGGGAAGGTCACGACCGCGGGTGGCGCCACAGCAGAGGACCACGGCGTCGAATTGGCCGCGCAGCCGCGCGGCGCTCCATTGCGAATCCTTGCCGATGAAGACGCCGGTTTTGAAAACGACCCCTTCCTCGCGCAGCAGGTTCACGCGGCGGGTGACCACTTCTTCCTTGGCAAGTTTCATGTTAGGTATGCCATACATGAGCAATCCGCCGATGCGGTCCTCACGCTCGAACACGGTAACGCTGTGACCGGCTTGGTTGAGTTGGTCCGCGCAAGCGAGACCGGCGGGGCCGGAACCAACCACCGCGACTTTCCTGCCGGTGCGTTTTCCCGGGATTTTCGGCGTCACCCAGCCTTTCTCCCAACCGCGATCGATGATGGCGCACTCGTTGTTCTTGATGGTCACGGGCGGCTGGATCACGCCGAGTACGCACGACCCTTCGCACGGCGCGGGACACACGCGGCCGGTGAATTCAGGAAAGTTGTTAGTCCTGTGCAGGCGCTCGAGCGCCTCCTTCCAACGCCCGCGGAAGATCAGGTCATTCCATTCCGGGATCAGGTTGTTGACCGGGCAACCGCTGGCCATGCCGGACACAATATGACCGGTCATGCAGAACGGCGTGCCGCAATCCATACAGCGCGCGCCTTGGGCGCGGCGCGGCGCTTCATCGCCGTGAATCTTGAATTCCCGCCAGTGCCCGAGGCGCTCGAGTGGCGCGATTTCGGAATCGGCCTGGCGCGCGATCTCCATGAATCCTGTTGGCTTGCCCATGAGTGGAAATGTTCTGTTAGTTCAGGTTATTTGTGTGTTAGATGAAGAGATGAGACGCAAGACACAAGACTTCAAGACGCAAGCTAAGAAAAGATTTTGCGGAATGCGTTGTCTTCTCTATTGCGGATCATGGAATATGGATGCTTCATCTTCATTCTCTTCTCTTGCGTCTTGTGTCTTCAAGTCTTGTGTCTTTGTTTCAATTTCCGCCGATGCGTGACAGGTCCTTGAGGTTTTCCTCGAAGGCGGCCATGGCGGCTTGGTCGCCGGTGAGCCCCTGCTCCTCAACTTTGCGGAAGCACGCGAGCATGCGCTCGTAGTCGCGCGGGAACACCTTGAGGAAATTCGCCAGTTCCGTGTCCCAGTTGTCTAACAGCCATTGGCCGCGGGCCGAGCCGGTGAGCGCGACGTGAGTGGCGATCTCCGCCTTCACCAGAGCGATGTCTTCATCCCCGCACTCGATGAGGCGGTAGAGGTTGACCATGTCCTTGTTAAGGCGTTTTGCGAACAGACCGTCGAGGTCATAGACATAGGCGATGCCGCCGGACATGCCGGCGGCGAAGTTGCGGCCGGTCGCGCCTAACACAATCACCTGGCCGCCCGTCATGTATTCGCAACCATGGTCACCGACGCCTTCCACCACGGCCTTGACGCCCGAGTTGCGGACGCAGAACCGCTCGCCGGCAATGCCGTTGATGTAGGCCGCGCCCGAGGTGGCGCCGTAAAACGCGACATTGCCTATCAGAATGTTTTCCTCGGCCTTTAAGAGCACTCCTTTGGGTGGATGGACGATCACCTTGGATCCTGATAGACCCTTGCCAAGATAGTCGTTGGCGTCGCCCTCGAGCACGAAGGTCATGCCCGCCGGGGTGAAGGCGGCGAACGACTGGCCGGCGCTGCCGGTGAACTTCAGATGAATGGTGTCCTCCGGCAGGCCCGCCCCGCCGTGCTTGCGGGTCACTTCGCTGCCGGTGATGGTGCCGACCACGCGGTTGACGTTGGTGATGGGAAATTCCCCGCGGACTTTCACCCCGAGTTTGATGGCCGGCCGACAAAGCGGGAGCAGGTGGGTGTTGTCGAACGCATGTTTCAGACCGTGATCCTGTGAGATCTTGGAGTAGGTGCCGACTTCATTGTCGACGTCGGGCTTGTGGAAGATGGGGGTAAGGTCCACACCGCGGGCTTTCCAGTGGTTCGTCGCCTCGGCGGTATCGAGGCACTCGGCGTGGCCGACCATTTCCTGGAGCGTGCGGAAGCCGCAAGCGGCCATGATTTCACGCAGTTCGGTGGCGATGAACCGCATGAAATTGATCACGTGCTCCGGCTTGCCGGCGAAGTTCTTGCGGAGTTCCGGATCCTGGGTGGCAACACCGACCGGGCAGGTGTTTTTCTGGCAGACGCGCATCATCAGGCAACCCACGGAAACCAGCGGCGCGGTGGCAAACCCGAATTCCTCCGCACCTAACAGCGCGGCGATGGCGACGTCGCGCCCGGTTTTCAACTGTCCGTCGGCCTCTAACACCACACGACTGCGCAGGTCGTTGAGCAACAGGATCTGGTTGGTTTCCGCGAGGCCGAGTTCCCATGGCACGCCGGTATTGTAGATTGATGACGACGGGGAGGCACCCGTGCCACCGTCGTGGCCGGAGATCAGGATGACATCGGCATGCGCCTTGGCGACGCCGGCGGCGATGGTGCCGACGCCAACCTCCGCCACCAGTTTCACGTTGATGCGTGCCTGCGGGTTGGCGTTTTTCAGGTCGTGAATCAATTCCGCTAGATCTTCGATCGAGTAGATGTCGTGGTGCGGGGGAGGCGAAACCAGACCCACGCCGGGAGTCGAGTAACGGACCTTGGCAATCCACGGATAGACCTTGGAACCGGGCAGTTCGCCGCCTTCGCCGGGTTTGGCACCCTGGGAGATCTTAATCTGGATTTCATCGGCGTTGACGAGGTATTCACTGGTCACGCCGAAGCGGCCGGAGGCCACCTGTTTGATGGCGGAGCGTTTGCTGTCGCCGTTAGGAAGCGGTTTGAAACGTTCGGGATCCTCGCCACCTTCGCCGGTGTTGGACTTGCCGCCGATGCGGTTCATGGCAATGGCCAGCGTTTCGTGGGCCTCCTGGGAGATCGACCCGTAGGACATGGCTCCGGTCTTGAAACGCTGGGTGATGGCTTCGATCGACTGCACCTCGTCAAGCGGCACCGGCGGGCGTTTGTAGCGGAAGCGCATCAGGCCGCGCAAGGTTGACATGTTCTCGCTCTGGTCGTTGACCTTTTTGGCATACTGTTGGTACACCTCATAACTGTTAGTCCGCACCGCTTTCTGGAGCAGGTGGATGGTTTCCGGGTTGAAGAGGTGGTATTCGCCATCACTGCGCCATTGATAGGTGCCGCCGGACTCGAGCGCGCGGTCTGCGGTTGCGATGTGGCGGTCGGGAAACGCGGCACGGTGGCGGATCAGCGTTTCCTCGGCGATCTGATCAATGCCCAAGCCCTTGCAGCGACTGGAGGTGCCGGTGAAATATTTGTTCACCACACCCAATTTCAGGCCGATGGTTTCAAAAATCTGTGCGCCGCGGTAGGATGCTACGGTCGAGATGCCCATCTTGGCCATGGTTTTCACCACACCCTTGATCGAGCCTTTCAGATAGTTATAGACCGCCTTGTCGAAATCCATGTCGAGCATTTGATCGCGGATCATTTGATAGATGGAATCGAATGCCATGTAGGGGTTGATGGCATCCGCA
>JAPLUJ010000593.1 GCA_026397695.1 Verrucomicrobiota bacterium
CAGGTGCGCCTCCCATTCGCTTTTCTCGCCGGTGGTCTCGCCGTCGTTTAGCGACCAGCCGTATTGCAACGTGGAGGTAAGCACGAAGTTGTTCCGGACCGCATAGCTCGCGCCGCCGCCGAACGCCATCTGGGTGCGCTGGTTGGCAATGGCCCGCACGTCATTTGCGGCGGTGTCGAACTCGGTTTCGAAGAACCACCCGGAACGCCAGCCTTTGGGGTCGTCCGTGAACAATTGACCGCAGCGCAGTTTCAAATCTCCGACTCCGCAGTCGCTGTCTCCGCCCTTCGGGTTATTGTTCAAAAAAGGCAGTTCGAAGGCGATGCCGAATTGCCGGTCATGGCCGTTGAAACCGAAGCCATAGACTCCGCTGAGAATCAACTTGTCGCGGTTTCCGCCACCGTTCACATCGGTGAACTCATTGGCCAGCCGCAGGCGGCTTTTGATTATGATCGGATTGCGGGCGAGCAGCAGGTCTTCGTCCGTGACGCCGGCACCCGATTCCGCCAGGACGGAGGCTGGCAGGGTTATGGTGAACAGGCACGCGAGGGCAAATGCCGCAGACAGGCATGGCTTGGTTTTCATGGTCCTGGATATTTTGATTGTGGAGGAGATTCGTGGTGTCGGTTCCAATGCGGAGATGTTAGTTTCCGCACGCGACATACCAAGGATTTTCTTGCCCGGAAACCCTCAGAATCCGCAGGCGAGTTGGAGTTGATGGTTGCGGGGATCCCGGGTTTCCCGTCACGTCGCAGGCGGCAGCAGATAGAGCGTCATCGCGAAAATCAGATAGACCATGAGTACCAGCACGCCGACGAACCACGCCGAGCGTCCGCTGTTAGTGACCATGGAGGCGGTGAGGGTGGCGATGAGCATCATCACCACCGCGCCCGGCCAGAATTGCAAATCCATCGGTTGTGTTGATCCTTTGGGGTGATCCGTATTTTTCGGGTTCAATTCTTGACATCGGTTTACGGTGGCGTAGATTGACACCGATGAACGCAGCCAGAACACTGACACTCCGCTTGCCGCAGTGCGTCTATGAACGAGCCAGTCGTCTGGCCGTGACGCGTGGCCAAAGCCTCAACGGGCTGTTTCAAGACGGTTTCCAACTACTTGACGCGCAAGACCGGGACCAGCGCTTGTTCGACGACTTCACAGCCATCGCGGATGCACAGGGCGATGAGTCCGATGTCGGTTTTGCCTTCGTCGCCCAAACCGAAACACTCGACGTGTCATGAATCCGCCCGTCATCCGGCGCGGCGAAATCTGGTTGGTGGACTGGTCGCCGGGGCGGGGTTCCGAACAACTCGGCAAACGACCCGCCCTTGTCATCCAGACCGATGCCGCGAACTCCAACTCCCGCTATCCTAACACGATTGTGGTCACTCTCAGCACCAAGGGGCTGTCCGTCGCCACCCACATCCCCATCGAACCAGACGCCGACAATGGCCTCCGCGAGAAAAGTTGGGTGAAATGCGAGCAGGTTCTCACGGTCTCAAAACAACGCCTCCATCAGCAATGGGGCCGTCTTTCGGCGACCGCCATGTCCAAGGTCGAGTCCGCCGTCAAAACCGCCTTGGGCATGTAGCCATCACCACCATGAACCCGCCATCTCATAAAACCAAGATCGTCGCCACCATCGGTCCGGCCTCCCGCTCGCCTGATATGTTAGAACGACTGATCCGCGCCGGCCTCAACGTCGCGCGACTCAATTTTTCCCACGGCGACTTCAGTGGCCACGCCGACAACATCGCGCGCATCCGTGCGGCGGAAAAGGCCACCGGCCAACGGGTCGCCATCATGGCTGATTTGCCCGGTCCGAAGATGCGCGTCGGCAAGATCGAGCCGGAGCCGATCGAACTGGTGCCGGGCGCGCCGTTCACTCTAACCAGCGATGACATAGTCGGCGATCAGCAGCGCGTTTCGATGAGCTTCGAGCCGCTGCCGCGAGTCGTCAAACCCGGCGACCGGCTCTATCTAAACGATGGTTTGGTGCAACTCGTCGTCGAACGTGTGCAGGGCAACGACGTTCACTGCAAGGTCGCGGTGGGTGGCGAACTGCGCTCGAAAAAGGGCCTCAATCTCCCCGGCATCGATCTCGGCATCAGCGCCTTCACCGCGCATGACCGGGCTTGTTTGGAGTTTGCTCTAAAGCATGACGTGGATGCGGTGAGCCAGTCGTTTGTAGAGACGGCGGCCGACATCGCGGCGCTGCGGGCGGCCGCGAATGCCCTCGGCAAACAACCGTTCATCATCGCCAAGATCGAGCGGGCCGACGCCTTGAACCATCTGGATGCCATCCTGCAGGCAGCGGACGGCATCATGGTGGCCCGCGGCGACCTTGGCGTGGAGGTGCCCATCGAGGGAATCGCGATGTTGCAGAAAAAAATCATTGCCCAGGCCAATCTGGTCGGCAAGCCGGTCATCACCGCCACTCAGATGTTAGAGTCGATGACCGCCAGTCGTCTGCCGACGCGTGCCGAGGCGACCGATGTGGCCAACGCCATCCTCGACGGCA
>JAPLUJ010000733.1 GCA_026397695.1 Verrucomicrobiota bacterium
CCGTGATACACTCGCTGCCGTCATGAAAAACAAAATTCCATCCATCACCATTGGCCTCGATCTCGGGGACAAGAAACACGCCATCTGCGTTCTCAACCAAGCGGGCGAGGTCATCGACGAGCGTTCCATCACCAATCACCGAGAGTCACTCAGGAGGCTTTCACAGAAGTATCCGAAAAGCCGGATCGCGATGGAGGTTGGACAGCACAGTCCATGGACCAGCCGTTTCCTTGAGGACCTCGGACATGAGGTTCTTGTCGCCAACCCCCGCAAGCTCAGCGCCATTTACACCAGCACCCGCAAGAGCGACCAGAGCGATGCCTACATGATCGCGCGCTTGGCGCGTGTCGATCCCACCTTGCTGCATCCTATCCAGCACTCCACCGAGGAGGCGCAGCGCGATCTTCTCCAGATCAAGCTCCGCGACAACCTCGTGCGCCAGCGGGTGGACATCATCTCGTCGATACGATTCACCCTCAAGAGCATGGGAGTGATGATCGCCTCGCCCAATACGAATTGTTTCGCAAAGCGCTGCCGCAAAAACCTATCCGCAGTGGATCCGAAGCTTCTTGCCATGTGCGAAGCATCGCTGCGCGTCGTTGACGAGCTCACCAAGAGCATCCGCGAACTGGAACGCAAAATCGAGGAGTTGTGTGTCGAAAGCTATCCGGAAACCGAATATTTGCAACAGATCGCCGGTGTCGGTCCCATTACCGCACTAACATTTGTCCTGACCATAGGAGATCCCGCGCGCTTCGAATCCATACGGGATGTGGCACCTTACCTGGGGCTCGTGCCCAAGCGTGACCAGTCGGGCGAAACGGACAAGCAGTTAGGAATTTCCAAGGCGGGCAACGCCTATTTGCGCCGCCTGCTGGTCAGCGCCGCCCAATACATCCTCGGCCCCTTCGGTCCCGATTGTGATCTGAAACGCCACGGTCTGCAATTGGCGGAGCGGGGCGGCCGCGGAGCGAAGAAGAAAGCGGTGGTCGCAATCGCGAGAAAACTTTCGGTGCTGATGCTCACCCTCTGGTATAACGAGGATATTTACGAGCCGCTACGCAACGAATCTCAGGCCGCATGAGGCCCTCACTAGAATGAACGCGATGAAACAATTTCGAAGATTTGGAACGACTGCGGAGCCATGTCTGCTCATGTCCGTATGGACATAGTGCGATAACAAGATAGCGGCGTTCCACCCCTTTCAAACAGGAAACAAGGATCAAAATCATGCACCAGGTCAAATCAACGGAACCGGCCGAGCGAGTGCGTATGGAAGCAAGACTCCCTGTTTCATTCCGTAGTCATGGCCCCGCTTGCTGGCAACAGCGCCTTGGGGCTGCCGCCCCAAACCCCGCCAAGCTGAGCCAGCTTGACCGCCTTTGGATTTCGCCCCTAAATCCCCTCCGGGGACTTCCTGCCTTCTCATGGAAGCCATGGCTACAGGACTCATGCTGATAGTGATAGGCGCGCTGTGCGGCGGCTCGTTTGGCCTGCCCAGCAAGTTCGTGCGCAAAGATACGCCATGGGAAACACTGTGGGGCCCGTTCTTTTTCTTCGCCACGGTTTGTCTGCCGCTGCTGGCAGGACCCGCACTGGTGAATGATCTCTTCGGTGTCTGCGCGTCGCTGACGCCCGCCCAGTGGATCGGGCCGGTGGCGTTCGGTTTTCTGTGGGGTTTGGGATCGATGACGTTAGGTCTCAGCTTTGCTTTCGTCGGACTCTCGCTGGCTTATGCGATCAACTACGGTGTGCAGATTGCCTTTGGCATGATCGTTCCGGCGTTGATTTTCACACCCGGCGTTTTCGGCACTGCCAAAGGCGCGCTGATGTTGGGTGGCGCGGCCGTCTGCATTCTGGGTGTGGTCGTCTCCGGCAAGGCCGCATGGCTCAAGGAACAAGGCGGCGGCAGCGGTGTGGCCCCGCGCAATCTATCCAAGGGGATTGCCGTGGCGGTGCTCTCCGGCGTGCTGTGCGCCTGTTATGCACTGGCCTTCGGATACGGCGGCGATGTCATGCATCAGGCCTCCGCCGCGCCCTTCGCCAATCCGCCATGGCGTGCGAGCTTCGTGGTTACCGCCCTCGCGCTGTGGGGGGGGTCGTTCTCGGCATGTGGTTATTGCGCCTACAAACTCACTGCTAACAAAACCTGGCACACGTTGGTGTCTCCGGGGATGCTGCCGGTCTATGCGATCGCGCTGGTCATGGCGTTGCTGCACGACGGCGCGATCACCTGTTTCGGTGTAGGGTGTCCACTGTTAGGAACGCTCGGGGTGTCGGTCGGCTACGCCATCTTCATGTCGCTGGCGATCTGCACAGGCACGGTCAACGGTTTTCTAACGGGCGATTGGCGCGGTGCAGCCGCCCGCGCCGTGAATGGCATTCGTATCGCGCTGGCGATCCTGGTGGCGGGGGTGTGCATCCTGGCCTATGCCAATGCGCTGTGAGGAAACCACCGCCATGACATCCGAACGCAAACTGGTGGCAGCGATTGATCTCGGATCGACTTCGACCAAAGTCGGTCTTTACGCATCCGACGGCCGCTGCGTGGCATCCGCCTCACGTCCGACCGAGCGCTTCAATCCGTATGCCGCACAGCATCCCGAGTGGGTTTTCTGGAACCCCGATGCGATCTGGAACGGCGTGGTCGAGGCGTGCCGCGAAGTGATGGCCGCGATCGATGACCCCGCACGTGTGACGGGGGTTGCGGTGACCGGCATGGGTATGGATGGCGTGCCCGTCTCTGGTGACGGACGCGCTCTCTATCCATTCATCAGTTGGCACTGCGGACGCACTGCGCCACAAGCGGAATGGTGGGAGCAATCGATTGGCGCGGAGAATACCTTCGCCATCGCCGGGTTCCCGCCATGGGCGATGACCGGGGTGATGCGTGTGCGCTGGATGATGGAACATGAGCCTGAGATCATCCGGCAAGCGGAGTCGTGGCTGCTGATAGGAGACTATATCAACTTCAAACTTAGCGGCGTGCGTGCCACCGACCCGAGCATGGCCAGTTGTATGTTGCTGTTCGATCAAAAGAAGCGCGCATGGTCGGATGAACTGATCGAACGTTCCGGCATTCCGCGCAGGCTGCTGCCCGTGGTGAAACCTTCGGGCTCGGTGCTGGGAACGGTGTTAGAAGACGCCGCCCGCCTAACATGTTTGCCACGGGGCGCTTTGGTGGTGCTGGGCGGGCAGGACCATCTCTGTGGCACGCTGCCGATCGGTGC
>JAPLUJ010000147.1 GCA_026397695.1 Verrucomicrobiota bacterium
TAGAGGTAGCCATCGGGACCGAAATGGAGGTCGCCGCCGTTGTGATTGCCCCGCTTGTCGGATTGGCTGATGAGGATGAGTTCGCTACCGGCATCCACGGCATCAGGGTTGTCCGCTTGGGCGGTGAAGCGCGAAACACGCTGTTGAAGACCGCCGTCCTTGGCCGAATAATAGACATAAACGTGGCGGTTGTTAGAATAATCGGGATGAAAAGCGATTCCGAGCAGCCCGCATTCGGAGTCACGACTGGTGACAGCGCGCAGGTCGAGGCAGGCAAGCGCTTGCGGCGCGGGAACGGTGACGTCGGGGATCACCCGCAGCAGTCCGCGTTTCTGACAGACAAAAAGGCGTTTGGTGGCGCCAGGTGGCGAGGCCAGACATGTGGGCTCCTCTAACACAAGGGCGGGAAACGCGTCGCTCAACCCGATGGCCATGGCTGGAGGAGCGGGCGGCACGTTCACCGCAGGATTCGCCACACGCAAGGTGGTGGGTCCGGCCATGGCAACCATGGTGCAGATTGTTAGATATAGCGTGGGAATCCGCGCCATCACAATACCGGGGTGGTGGATGGGCACGGAGGTCAGGCAGGTCATGGGCGGAAGAATACCATGGGTTCCGGAGGATGGATTTTGTCGTGCTGAGAGAGGCGCCCCGCCCCCGCGCGAACCGGAGATATGGTATCTTAATTCGCGTGGCTGATGGGGGTTCATGGTACTTGTCCCGGGGTGATCCCGCTCAGAAGAACCGGATATACAGGGCGACGACGCAGGCCACCAGAATGGCACTCCAGAAGCCAAAGCGTTTGTAGATCGGCAGCGCGCGCATTTCGGCGAGGATTTCCGGCGAGAACGAGCGGTCGATGATCGCGCGCTCCTCGATTTCACCACGGTTGCGGAACATCCACAGGATGGCGAAGGCAAACAGGAAGTCGATCGCCCCGCGGGTCAGGAACGGAATCAGCCAGTGGCCGGCATCCCCCGCGCCACTCCAAACAGATAGATATGGAATGTGCGGCAACATGCGCAGCTTTTCCAGCACCGTCACCGCCGTGGCCCACAACGGACCGGCGATGATCGCAATGAACGCCCCACGCGCCGTGGCACGCTTGTAAAAGAAACCTGCCAGGAACAACGCGCACACCGACGGATAGGCGATCGACCAGAATTCCTGAATGTAGATGAAGATACCCCGCAGATTTTGCAGGAAGTATCCTACACCGGTGGCCGCCACCAGCACGGCGATCGATGTGATGCGCCCGAAGCGCACCAGATCGGCACTGGTGGCATCACGCTTCACATAGTTCTTGTAAATGTCGAAGGTCAGGATTGAGGAACTGGCCGACATCATGGACGCCACGTGTGACATCACGCAGCCCATCAGCCCGGCCATCACCAGCCCGGTCAGGCCCTGCGGGAGGAGTTGCTTGACCAGCGTGGGGAATGCCAGGTCGGGTTTCAGGAGCACGCAGTCGGCCTTGAGCAGGCCGCTCTCCGGATTGTAGAGGCGGAAGGCGACGATGCCCGGCAGCACGACGAGGAAGGGGACCAGCAACTTGAGGAAGCCCGCGAACACCACGCCCATTTGCCCGTGCCAGACATTCTTGGCGGAAAGCGTGCGCTGGGTGATGAACTGGTTGCACCCCCAATAGAAGATGTTAGCCAGCCACATGCCGCCGAAAAACACCCCGGGCCAAGGCAACTCCGGGTCGCTGGCCGGACGCACCATGTGGAATTTCTCCGGCGATCCGGCGAGCACCGCCTTGAAGCCCCCGATCACCGACGGCCCGTATTCCGGCACCATCACGCCCAGCTTGTGCAACCCTAACAGCATGACCGTCAGGCCGCCGAGGATCAGCACCGTGACCTGGATGATGTCAGTGTAGGCGATCGCCTTGAAGCCGCCGTAAATCGCGTAGCCGCCGCCCACCACACACAGGATGAGCAGTCCCCAGACAAGCGGCAGCCCGAACACCGAGTTGATGGCGAGCGATCCGGTGTAGAGCACCACCGCGAGTTCGATCACGATATAGCCGATCAGACTGATGATGGCATAGGCGATGCGCACCTTGTCATTGAAGCGCCGTTCCAGAAACTCGGGCATCGTGGTGATCTTGCTCTTCAGATAATAGGGCAGGAAAAACTTGCCGTAGAGAACCAGAGCAACCGCCGCGATCCATTCATAACTGGCGACGGCCAGGCCGATTTCATAGCCGCGGCCGGACATGCCGATGAAATGGTGGGTGGAAATGTTCGCCGCAATCATGGAGCCGCCAATGATCCACCAGGTGAGATGATGACCCACCACACCAGGTTGCGGCTGGCGAGAAAGTAGTCGTCGGACTCCTCCTTTTTGCGTGAGGCAAGGTAGCCGACAGCGGCGACCACAATCAGATAAATTCCAAAAACAAGGGTGTCAGGATTCATGGGTGCAATGGGTGGGGGGAATTTTGCACGAAGGTCGAACTTTGACAAGCGCCCGCTCGCGTTCCATTCAGTGACGATCTGGGATCGAAGATTGAGGCAAAATGATGGGGATGTTGTAAGGACTGAAGGTATGAAGCGGAGCGCCACACCGCTTTGGCTACATCCAGGCACTCCCGGTCGCAAAAATCAGACAAATTCACTTTCTGAACGAAGGGTTTCAAGATCATCCATGAGCTCTTGGGCCATGGTCTTGGTGTAAATTCTCATAATTTTCCCCTCGTTCTGAAGAGCTACCAACTTTCGAAGGTCGTTGGATCGTTGCTTCCAGGTGATCCCGTCTGTTACGAGAATGAAGACTGTATCGTGGCGCTTTTGTTCCACAATTCGGGCAATGTCGCCCAAGACATCGGTCTGTTTGCTACCGGTCGCTCCATACGCCTTTACCTCAATGAGAATGCTCGGGTCCAAAGCGGAAGGAATGGCGAAGTCTGCCTTCTCGGTGCTCAAGCCCGTTGCACCCGTGAAGCGGCAGCGAATTGCCACCTGCCCCGGGCGGAAGACCGAGCGAACGATGCTTTCCACAAAATTCTCCATGTCGCGTCCCCGAGCTTGACCTTTCGTAGCGCTACCTCGACCACCTTTCAGTCGCTCAGTTAGAGTGTCGAACCAGTGGAGTGGACGATTCACAGCTTTTGTCATGTTATCGGCCAAGCCCATCTTGATGAGAACATCCACATACTCGTCTTTGCAAGCTTTGTAGCATTTCACCCCGCTGCCCCGCAGCGTGCCTTGTTCACCCAGCGCAGCGGTGAGGTTCGGTATGAACTCGTCTTTGGATTGATCCATGAACAATCGGATCACCGTGGATCCGATCTTGAAATTTCCATCAAGGAGTGCCATGATATCCTTGGCTTGGTACCGCTTCCTAATTGGAATTGCTTTCAACATGGCGATGACCTCGCTCGCATGAACATCCATCCAAGAACTCTCGATTCGGGAAAGAGATGCTTCGATCTCTTCAAAGGTTTGGCGGTAGCGCTTCATGTGGTGCCGATGATCAGATACTCTTGAACGACATTTCGCCTGGCGGCTTCGTGAGTACCGAAGTGGTAGCGGTGGGTCTTTTCCAGAACTTCCACCGAGCCTTTGTAGCGGCTCATCAGCTTGCGCAGGATTTCGAGGTCCGGGAAAGCGTTAGACGAATAGGAAAGCACGAGCGTGGAATCGGCAAATTGCCGGAACAGGCGACCAAATGCATCAATCGCGGTGCTGCGGTAGGAGAATGGCGTGAAGGGTTTGACGATTTTGCGTACCTTGCTGCTCATCATGATTTCCTTGCCTTCCCAGTAACATGCCAGACCTTCGAGGAAGTGGTAGCGCTTTATGTAGCAGTTGTCGTCAGCCAATGGAACATAGGGCGGATCCATGTAAACCAAATCACTTCCCGCCTTTACTTCAGAGACATCCCCACAGGTACAAGAGTTGCGCTTGCCGTTGCTGAATACCGCAGCGTTGTAACACTCCACCTGCTCAATGAAGTGCTCCCGCAGGGTGATCTGGAGGTCACGGCGGCCGTCCTGATAGCGTCCGGGATCACTGACGGTGAAAAGACCGCGGGGTTGACGTTTGATGGCTGACCGCAGGATCGCGGCGAGGGCAACCGCGCGCTTGAACGGAGAATCCATTTCACGGATGCCGACCCAGAGGTCGTCAAGGAACGAGAGTTCGGCCGGAGAGTAGAAAATGCCGTCGAAGGTCCGGCGGATAAAGCGTTCGGCGGAATTTCTGGCCTTGGAAGTGAGCAGAAATTCCAAATCGGCGGCATCCAGCCGGGTGGCGCTGTTAGCGACGGTTGCGGCGGTCAGGACTGAGGGAAATGCAAGCGAATCGTTGGCCCGGACCTGCTTTCCCATGGCTTTCAAAAGGTAGGACACGACACCGGAACCCGAAAAGGCATCCGTAGCGGT
>JAPLUJ010000097.1 GCA_026397695.1 Verrucomicrobiota bacterium
TGGAAGCCACCGTCGCCTATAAAAAGGAAATGCAGAAACAACACGAGATCGCACTCGGCGCTTGGCTGATCACGCCGCCGGTACCGGATTTCCATCAGTTCCTTCATTCCACCAACGCCTATGACGAAAAGGGCAACCTCAAACCCCAAACTAACAACACCTTCGTCTGGGGCCGCCCCGACACCGATCTGCTGTGTGACCAAGTGCGCACCGGGCGCACGGTGGAGGATCTCAAGGACGCCGCATGGAAACTCCAGCGCATCATGCACGACGAAGCGATCTTTGTGCCGGCCTACGCGGTGGACTTCATGCGCATCGGTTCATGGCGCTGGGTGAGATGGCCGGATTGTGAGACCACGCGCTTCTGTCCCCCCGTGGTCTATGATCCGCACGAGGTGTTCGTTTTCTGGATCGATGATGCGATCAAGAGTGCAACCCAGGCCGCCCGCCGAACCGGCAAGGCCTTCCCGGAATCCACGAAAATCGTGGACGTTTACCGCCTCACACCGGATGCGCCGTCGGCAGCCACTCCCCCCGCACCGCCTCCCTCCATCGACCTCAAAAAGCCATGACCGGCGCCACTAACAATATCCTCGAAGTTGACAAGCTCATCACTTCATTCGAGACCGACCGCGGCCTGCTGCGTGCCGTCGATCAGGTATCCTTTGTGGTGCCGGAAGGAAAAACCGTCGGCATCGTAGGTGAATCCGGTTGTGGCAAAAGTGTAACCGCCATGTCGATCATGCGGCTGCTGCCACAACCCGCGGGCAAGATTCTTGGTGGACGCGTGATGTTCAAGGGGCGGGATCTGGTGCATGCCAGTGACGCGGAAATCCGGCGCATCCGCGGCGGCGAAATCGGCGTGATTTTCCAAGAACCCATGTCCGCTCTCAACCCGGTCCATCGCATCGGGCGACAGGTCGCGGAGGCGTTCCGAATCCATCAGAAAATCTCGAAAAAAGACGCCTGGGACGCCGCCACCGAGATGCTCAAACTAGTCCGCATCCCGGCGCCGGAAATGCGCATGATGGACTATCCGCACCATCTATCAGGCGGCATGCGCCAGCGCATCGTCATCGCCCTGGCACTGGCGTGCCGGCCGTCGCTGGTGATCGCCGACGAACCGACCACCGCGCTCGACGTCACCGTCCAGGCGCAAATTCTGGATTTGATGGCGCGGCTGCAGTCCGAGATGAAAATGTCGATTATTCTCATCACACACGACCTTGGTGTCATCGCTGAAACGTGCGACGAAGTGGCGGTGATGTATGGCGGTCGGGTGGTCGAGCGGGCGGGCGCGGAGGAATTGTTCGCGCACCCGCTGCATGCCTATACCCGGGGGCTGCTAGAGTCGATTCCCACGCTCGAGAAGCCGCCCAAAGCCATCCTCAGCACCATTCCAGGCATGGTGGCGTCGCTGGCAGACCATGTGCATGGATGCCGCTTTTGCCAGCGCATGGGCCGATCCTCTAACGTCACCCGCGATCGCCCGGGATTCGCCGAAGTCTCACCCGGCCACTGGGTGGAAACCTGCCCGGAATGTTACCAGCCATGAGCGCATCCCCATTGCTATCCGTTTCCCAACTGCGCGTCCATTTTCCGGTGCGCGGCGGCGTCATGCTGCGCCAGACCGGCGCCGTGCGTGCGGTGGACGGCGTTTCGTTAGATATAGCTCCAGGAGAAACCCTCGGTCTGGTGGGCGAGTCCGGATGCGGGAAATCCACTCTCGGCAAGGCCGTGGTGCGGCTCCTCAAACCGACGTCGGGCAGCATTCGTTTCCGGGAAATCGACATCACCCGGATCGACCAGCGGTCGTTGCGCCCGTTGCGCCGGGATTTCCAGATGATTTTCCAGGATCCCGCGGAATCGCTGGATCCGCGGATGAGCGTGCGCTCGATCATCGAGGAGCCTTTCATCATTCATGGACTCGGGTCCCGCGCCGAACGCGTCCAATGGGTTGATGGATTGTTAGACCGCGTCGGTCTTCCGGCCTCCGCGGCGGAGCGCTACTCGTTCGAGTTTTCCGGTGGCCAGCGCCAGCGCATCGGCATTGCCCGCGCACTGGCCCTCAAGCCGAAACTCATTGTCTGTGACGAGCCGGTTTCCGCACTGGATGTTTCCATTCAATCGCAAATCCTCAACCTGCTGGTCGAACTCCAGCAGGGCCTTGGGGTGCACGCCAATCATGCGGTTGATGATGAATTCGAGCCGCGCCAGACCCACACCGGCATTGGGCAACTGGGCAAAATCAAAGGCCATCCCATCGCCCGACCCGCAGGCGAGGCGCGCGAAAATCCTGCTAGAGGGTGATGTTCCCTCGCCGCTCGATCCGCCGCCGGGCAGTGCGTTTGGCCACCGCATGCGGCACCCGCGCTACCCGGAAACCATCGGTCTCGATCTGGCACTCCGGGAAATCGCTCCGGGTCACCAGGTGGCGGCGGACCCTTGCTGCCTCACCCGCGAGGATTGGGAGAAACTGCATGCCACATACTCCGGAAAAACGGCTGATGAGGTGATATGAAAAGTGCCGCGACCGCTTTTCGAGGCGCGCTTCGGCGCACACAGTTATGGATACCCTCTCCGAAGGCACCTTGCGGGCCGTCAAGAACCTCTGTGTCGGATCCCTGATAGAAGCGGTGCGCGACCAAACCAAGACCGTCGATCTCACGCAGGTCAACGCCGTGCTCATGCAGCCGCACTGGCGGCACAACGTGCAGGACGAACCCACCCAGCCGGTCGTGCACACCAACCAGAATCTCCGGTCCAAATAGCCGCCCGGAACCTGCCGTCGCAGGGCAATCCTTTTGACAAAACGGAAGCGGGCAATGCTGGGAAGCAACCCGCCAAGGGATAGTCAAAACAGAGGCGACCGAAGGCGTCGCAAAAAAAAGTCAGGGGGCATGGCCCGCG
>JAPLUJ010000025.1 GCA_026397695.1 Verrucomicrobiota bacterium
AAATTCTCATACATCCGCATGAACGTCCGTAGCTGTTCCTTCTCAACCTGTCCAAACGCAAACCTCCTCTCCACCACTCGGCTCACACAGTGGTACATCACCGGCTTTTCCGTCGAATCCTTCCAGGGCGCTATCAATCGTGCGTGCGGCATGGCGCGACATTATCCGGAAAAACCACCCACGCAAGAACTTTCTCTATAAAAGGAGTTTCCTTTTATTATGATAAACTCCACGCTCACCCGGAATCATTAGCGGTGACCCGAATGGCAACTTCATCACCGATGTCGATGGCCAGCTCGTCAAGTTGCTTGCGCGAGATTTCGACTTCGAGAAATTTCCCGTCGTTCAGTCGAACGCTGAGGGTGGCCACCGGACCGGCGGAAAACAAGTGATGGATCCTGGCAAGGCGATCGGTCGCCGGATCGTATTCGGCGGCGAAGACGACTTCGAGTTCGTGCGGCCGGATGTAGCGGTGGTTGCCATTCGGTTCGGTCAGTTTGTTGACGTTGCCGAGAAACTCGTAAACGAAAGGGCTGCGCGGACGATCATATACCTCCTGGGGATTTCCGACTTGTTCGATCCGTGCGTTGCGCATGACGACGACTTGATCGGAGAGTTCGAGCGCTTCTTCCTGATCGTGGGTGACGAAAAGGGTGGTAAGGCCGATCTCATCATGGAACACGCGCAGCCAACGGCGCAAATCCTTGCGAACCTTGGCGTCGAGTGCGCCGAAGGGTTCGTCTAACAATAAAACCTTGGGCTGGATGGCGAGTGCCCGGGCGAGCGCGACACGTTGGCGTTGACCGCCGGAGAGCTCGTGGGGGAGGCGTTTGTCGAGTCCATAGAGTTTCACCAAGCCTAGCAGTTCGTGGACGCGGTTGCGGATTTCAACTTTGGACGGGCGCTTCGAGCGCGGCAGCACGGTCAGACCGAAGGCGATGTTCTGGGCCACGGTCATGTGACGGAAAAGCGCGTAGTGCTGGAACACGAAACCCACGCCTCGTTGGCCGGCAGGAATCCCACTCACGTCTTCACCATGGAAGAGGATTTTGCCGGGACCGTCGTCCGCGAACTCAAGGCCCGCCACGATGCGCAACAACGTGGTCTTCCCCGATCCCGAAGGGCCGAGCAAAGCGGTGAGCGAACCGTTAGGAACCTCCAAGGAAACCTCCTCGAGAGCCTTGTAAACGCCGAAGGTCTTACTGATGGAATGGATGGAGATGGACATGGTGTGGATAAAAGTGGAAACGCTGAAATGGGGGAAAGGGATTTGAGCTTTGGAAGTTCAGTGTTGCAGCATTTCGGTTGTTACTCTTGGGTGACATGATTGGAAATGCGCTCGACGAGGCTTTTCATGCCGAGTGTGAGCAATGCGAGCAGCGCTAGCAACGTGGCGCAGGCGAACGCGGCACTGAACTGGTACTCGTTGTAAAGCACTTCGATGTGCAGTGGCAGCGTGTTGGTTTGCCCGCGGATGTGGCCGGAGACGACGGAAACGGCGCCGAACTCGCCCATGGCGCGGGCATTGCAGAGAAGAACTCCGTATAACAGGCCCCACTTGATGTTAGGGAGGGTGACGCGCCAGAAGATGTGCCAACCGCCGGCACCGAGGGTCACCGCGGCCTCCTCCTGGCCGCTGCCTTGGGATTCCATCAGCGGGATCAACTCGCGTGCGACAAACGGAAACGTCACAAACACGGTGGCAATGATGATCCCGGGTGTTGCAAACACGATCTTGGGATCGGCCAGCCATCCGGCGATCCCTTCGAAGAGGCCGCCGCAGGATTCGTTGGCGGCGGCGTGCTTTGCCAGAGTTGCGAGCGGGGCTAGAATCTCAGCCATCTGCACCGGTGGCAGCCATCCTTTCACGCCAAAAATCATGATCCAGACCAAGCCGGCGATCACCGGCGACACCGCGAAGGGCAGATCGATCAAGGAGATTAGAAGCGCCCTGCCTTTGAACCGGTATTTTGTGACCAGCCACGCAGCGGACAAACCGAACAGGGTGTTCAAAGGCACGGAAACACCGGCGGCGATGAGCGTCAGCTTGATCGCGGAAAACGCGGCATCTTCCGTGAGTGATGCGAAAAACACCTCCCATCCGCGCCGCAACGCTTCGGCGAAAACCCCAAACAGGGGTAGCAATAGAAACAAACTCAGTACCGTGAGCGCCGAGAGGATCAAAACAATGCGGATCGGTTTGGATTCGGTGGTGGCTTGGAGGTTGGCCATGATATCAGCGGTTCTGCCAGTCGAGGCGGCGTTGCAGCAAGTTGATGATCAAGAGCAGGATGAATGAAACGCCAAGCATGCTGGCCGCAATCACTGCGGCAGCCCCGTACTTGAATTGTTCAAGCTGTGAAACGATCAGCAAGGGCAGGATCTCGGTTTTCATGGGCAGGTTTCCTGAAATGAAAATGACCGAGCCGTATTCCCCGATGGCACGCGCGAAGGCCAAAGTGAAGCCGGTGATCAACGCGGGCACTAACAGCGGAAAAATCACCCGCCGGAACACGGTCCAACGCCCGGCTCCAAGCGTCGCGGCGGCTTCCTCGATCTCATGGCCGAGGTCCTCCATGACCGGCTGCAGGGTGCGCACCACAAAGGGAAAACCGATGAAAGTGAGCGCGATGAAAATCCCTAACGGACTATAGGCCGCGCCAAAATCCGCCCATGAGTTGACTTGATCTCCGATCCAGCCCGTGGGTTTCCAAGTGTCCTTCACCCATGCCGCGGCGGACGCAATGCGACATCCGATCCAACCGGTTTTGCCA
>JAPLUJ010000341.1 GCA_026397695.1 Verrucomicrobiota bacterium
ATTGCGCGACGCGCTGGAAGGCAATGGTTTCACGACAGCGGAGGCGGAACGCATCATCATGCCGGTGTTGACCGGCACCATGGCGCTCGGTTCACAGCCGCGAACCATCACACTCGAACCGGGCAAGGAAATGGATACCGCTGTCGCCGCCGTGCAAGTGGCCGCGTTGGGCGGCAAGGTGAAGCTCGATGGCAAGACGGGTGCCCTGACGATCATCGTGCCGCTCGACAAAAAGGAGGCTGATTCCCTGGCGTCATGCGCGAACACCTTGCAAGCTCGCGCCAAAATCCATGAGGCGGTGGAAGCCGTGCGCGATGCGGAGCGGGCATTCGGCAGCGGGAAACCGCGCCAACCGTCACCTTACGAGCTCCGGGAAAATTTCATCGTGCCGATTCTCTGCGTCGAGGAAGATGGCGACCTGTTTGTGTTTGAAAGCACATTTCTGCTAGAACAACCATGGCGGCTCGGCCAAAAGGACGCCACGCTTGCGGAAACCTATAACCCGCTCAAACGACCGACCGGCAGAGCTGGCATTATTGATGTGAACGCGGCCAACGAGGTGACGGCGGGATTGATGGCGATGGAAGAAGGCGAGGATTTTGTCGGCACGCTGCACCAGCAGGTCATGGAACTCGGCGGCTCGGGCGATTGGACAGTCGAGGCGCTCATCGGCTGGTTAGACCGGCGGATCGACCATGCCGACATCCCGGCGGGCGAATCGGCGGTGTTCTTGCGCAAAGCAATCCTGGGCCTGATGGCTGGATATGGAATCGAGGACGCAGGCACCATGGCACTTGATCGCTATCGCCTGCGGGATCAGATAGAAAGACGCATTCAATCACACCGAGAAACGGAGAGGAAAAACGCTTTTGAACAATGGCTGCTCCCGGATTCCTCGCTGATCGTCGCTGAATCCAAGACCATCAATTTCGCGGCAATGAGCTACGAACCCGGCTGGAGCGACGAGGGCGGCTTCCAGTTCAAGAAACACTACTTCGGTCCGAAACCCGGTGAATTGAAGGAAAAGCGGGCGGACGGTAAGTTGACCGAGGAATTCCAGTGCGCCCAATACCTCGATGCCTTGCCCGAGGTGAAATTCTGGGCACGCAACCTGTCACGCCGGACGACATCATTCCGCCTTCAGACCGCGACCGATTGGTTCTATCCAGATTTCATCTGCCTTCTCAACGACGGCCGCGTGCTGGCAGTGGAATACAAGGGCAAGGCATGGTCGGAAATGGAAGACTCCGCCGAGAAGCGCGCCGTGGGTGCCGTTTGGGAATCCCGCAGCAATGGTAAATGCCTCTTCATCATGCCGGATGGCCCGGATCTAGCAGCCATTGGCGCGAAGATCTCAGGAAATCACTGAACCAGAAAATGCTGTAGCTCGCTGTACCATCTTATTCGCTTATCCCAGCCATCCCACAAACGATGCCAAATTATTGAACTGACATGCAAAAAAGGAGTTCTGGCACACGGTTGTGTTTCTTATTTCACGGACTCACTCTTTCACTCAGGCGCACATCCGCTGGCTGGAATGGAAGGCAATCTACATGGCCACCACAGCCAAGCGATACCATCTATCAAACGGAAATGGTGGTAGCGAACCTTTCATCACGGAAGCAATGCGCGCTGATTTGGATGAAGTGTTCGAAACCGGCTAGATTCTCTTGGAAGCGTTGGGGCAGCCCTTGTTCCGACCCCTGATTGAGAAGGCTAGGTGGACGTTTGTTTTTCGGTCATCAGGGCGGCGGTGTTTTCGGTGCGCGGCAATCAGTTAGCGTGTCCATGGCGGTGTTGGCCAGGTCAACCACTGCCTAACGGAATCAACGAAAATGGTTACGCGGCATCCGGCGGGGATCCGAACAAGCGGTGGGCGAGGCTGGCGGGGTCATGCGGGGTGACGGCGGGGTTCCACGAGAGTTCGAGGAAATGGAAGCAGGAGCCGAGGTGTGCCGGGTGGGTGAGGGTTTGGAATTGGCGCGAAAAAGCCGGCTGCGGATGGCCTTCCTGTTCTAGCAGCCAATCGCGGGCGGTGGCGGTGAGCCAGGAGCCTTGGTCGCGGAACACGGTGGGGCGCCCGCCCAGCGCCAGCGCCGCTTCCGCGACGGCAGTGAAATCGACGTGCGCGGTGATGTCCGACTCGCCGGGGTGTTCTAGCGGATTTGCGTCGGCGCGGTGTTTGGAAAACGTGCGCAGTGTGCCGGCAGTGCGGGCCGGGTGGTAATAGTCGGGCCGGGAGAAGCCGTAGTCCGCCCACACCATCAGCCCGGATTCGAGGCTGCGGACCAGTGGCTGGAGAAACGAAGGGAAACAGGTGCGCACCTCGGTGCGGTAGCCATCCGGGAAATTCCCACCCAGCGGCGTCATGGATGTTAGAAGCAACGGGTCGCGGATGTCATCGAGGACCCACGCGAATTCCCCGTCCCGAGCGAGCGCCACCCGGCACTCGAGCCAGCGGCCGGCGTGCCACTCGACGAGGTGAAATGGCAGGGCATCGAGCACTTCGTTGCCGAACGCGGCGCCCGGCAGCGGATCGCCCACGAGTTCTAACGGATCGGTGATGAGGCGGACGGAGTGCCGCCAGCGGGAGAGGGTGATGCGTTGCGCCGCCTGTAGGCCTGGCAGGGGTTCCGGGATCACATATTCGAGCGTTGCGAAAGCCTGCGGGTCCAGGGTCGCAAGTGTGCCTAGCAGATCGGCCGCGAGCGTGCCGTCATGGGCGCCGCATTCGATGATCCTCCAGCGTGCCGGGGCACCGGCATCCTGCCACGCCCGCAGCATCCGGCGGGCTAACAATTCGCCAAAGAGCGGCCCCACGCTCGCGCTGGTGAAGAAGTCACCGCCGCGCCCGATTTGGCGGGTGGCACGGGCGTAATAACCGAGTCCGGGTTGATACAGGGCGGCCGCCATGAATTCCGGAAAGCCCAGCGACCCGTCGCGTTCGATCCGGTCGTGCAGAATCCTCCTCAACGAAGGGGTTGCGGGCGGCGTCCCGATGAGATACTCCTGTGGGCGCTTTGCCGCCTGCGAGGGCGGCGATGAATCCGGATCAGGCATGGTGACCATTCAGAAAATCAACCGAAGGAAGCCCCGCAAGCGGTGGTTTTACAAGCGCAAAGGCTTTTGGCTGGGCGTCTTGTTGCTCGGCTTGGTGATGGTTGGTGCGGGTTGGCTGTGGCTTGATGAATATACCCGGCCATACCGCACGCGAGCGGCCACCTATCATCTTGAGCGCATCAACGATCTGGAAATGTATCCGAAGTGTCTAAGGCATGCATCAATGCGCTGCGGGCGGGTGAGGACCAGCGGTTTGAGACGCACGCCGGCGTGGACTATATCGGCATCGTACGCGCGTTCTATCTGAACTGGAAGGCTGGCGAGACGACCCAGGGGGCGAGCACGGTCACCCAGCAGTTAGCCCGCAATGCCTACGATCTGGAGGGCGAGCGGCGGAAGTTCAAGGAGACAGGCATTCAGCGCAAGTTGGTCGAGGTGTTCCTCGCACGGCTGATCGAAAAGCGTTACAAGAAGCCTGAGATTCTCGAGTTTTACCTCAACCGGATCTACTTCGGCAGCGGGTACTATGGGATCCGCTCGGCCGCGCTGGGCTACTTCGGCAAGGAACCGCGGGATCTCAACGCCCTCGAAAGTGCCGCCATCGTCGGGTGTATCAAAAACCCTTCCAACCTGTCGCCGCTCAACAATGAGGAAGCCAACCGCCGCTCGCGCAATTTGGTGCTGGCCCGCATGGCGGATCTCAACGTCCTGTCCCGCAAGGAGGCGGAGCAACTTGCCAAGACTCCTCTCCAATTGAACCCCAAGCCGCTGCGGCGCGGCACCACACATCTCTACGAACGCATCGCCGAGGCGGTCGGCGCGGCCTTGGGCGAGGACGCGCTGGCGGCCGGCGGCTTCACCGTGCACACCACGATTCTGAAAGAAGCGCAGGATGCCGCTGCGAAATCTTTGTTAGAGAGTCTGGCGCGTGCCGAGACGCAACCCGGCTACCGCCGGCAGAAATACGAGGACTATCATAAAAACAGCGCCAAAGCGGCGGAGTATTTGCAAGGTGCGGTGCTGATGGTGGACCACGATACCGGCGAAGTGCTGGCGCATGTGGGCGGGCGTGATTATGCGCAGGTGCCCTATGATTTCGTCGAGCTCGGCAAGCGCCCGCTGGGCACCGCGTTTTTTCCGATCATTTATGTGGCGGGATTGGAGGCTGGTCTAACACCGGCCACGCTGGTGGGGGACGAACCCATGGACAACCGCTCGGTGATGGTGGGCGGGCGCGAAGGCATTCTCGGCGAGTGGGGCATGGAAGTTGCCGCGCCGGTCTATCAGGGGAACATTACGGTGCGCAAGGCCTTGGAAAACTCGAAGATCGCCGCCACGGTGCGTTTTGCCGATCAAACGGGCTTGCAGCGGGTGGTGGACACCGCCTGCCGCTTCGGGCTGCCGCTGCAAAAGGCCGAATTGTTGCGCCGGCTGGCGGTGGGCTTCGAGGAGGTTTCCTTGAAACAAGCGGTGCGGGCGATCGCCGCTTTCCCGTCGGGCGGCAGGTTGGGGCCGGAACGACTGGTGTATGTCGACCGCATTGAGGATGCGGCGGGTGATGTTAGATTCCGGCGTCAGCGCCAGACGGTGTCGCGCACCGGGGTGATGGATGGGGCGACGGCTTGGCAGGTGCACAGCATGCTCGCGGGATCGCTTTCCCGCGGCAGTTCGAAAGGCGTGCTCGACGGTTTGATAGAAAAGCCCTTCAATGGCGCGGGCAAAGGCGGCACCACCCATGACTTCGGGGATTGCTGGTTCCTCGGCTATAACAAGCGGGTCAGTTGCGGGGTGTGGACGGGGTTTCTAACAGCGAATGGCGAGCCGATCTATCCGGGTGCCTTCAGCCGGAACCTTGCGCTGCCGGTCTGGCAGGCGGTGATGAATGCGGCGGCGCCCTCGTTCGGCGGCGGGCAACTCGCGCCACCTAACAACATTGTCGAAGTTCCGTTGTGTTCGGTATCCGGCCAGCGGGCCACCCAGTTCTGCCAGGAATACGCTGAAGCCCCCGGTTCCGGCATGGTCCTTTCGCGCAGCACTGCGGTGACGGAGTATTTTCGCAGGGGCACGGAGAAGTTGCCGTTCTGCACCGTCCACGCCGGGATCCTCGGTGACGGGAACTCGGCGGATATGGCGCTTCTCAGCATGCCCGCGCTGGAGGTCGTGCCGGTGCGGCCGAAAGCCCCGGTTTTGTTAGGGGATGATCCCTATCACACCGAACTGCCGAGTTTCGCCGCCACTTCGGCGGAAGTCGGGTTGGTGCGCCGCCGCACCAACGTGCTCGACAGCCTGGATTTGGGAGCCATTGAGGAGGCGATCCCGCTGAAGCCGCCGCCGCGTTTGAAAATCGAGGACGAGTGAGGGCGGGGGGGGGCCAATCCTGTTCAATTAAGAAATTCGAACCGCAGATGGACGCAGATGAACACAGATAAAATCAAAAATCTCTCTTCATCTGCGTCTATCTG
>JAPLUJ010000556.1 GCA_026397695.1 Verrucomicrobiota bacterium
GAAATCGTGCGGCAGCATGCCCATCTGGATTTCGCGGGCCACGCGCAGTTCGCTGGCGATCTGTTCCTTGACCGCGTCGCTATAGGCTTTGGCCTTGAGCAGCGAACGCACCCGGGCCTTCACCTCCAGCATGTCGAACGGCTTGGTTAGATAATCATTCGCGCCCGCCTTGAAGCCGCGGGTTTTGTTCCGCACTTCTTCCAGCGAGGAGAGAAACATGATCGGCACGTCGGCTGTTTCCGGCATTTCGCGCAGCCGGCGGCAGACCTCGTAGCCGTCCATGCCGGGCATCATGATGTCGAGCAGCACCAAGTCGGGCGGCGTGCGTGCGGCGATCTGCAAGGCCATTTCGCCATTCATCGCGAGGCTGAGTTTATGATCGGCCTTCAAGCCCTCCACGAGGATGTCGAGGTTGGCCTTGGCATCGTCCACCAGCAACACCCGGCAGTCGGATAGATTCTTCATGGTGTTTGTTGGATGTTCACAGGAGGACCAGAGGATGGGCGAGATCGCGCAAGGGCTTATGGCGGTTGCCGGGCATTGGCATGGCGTGTTCAATGGAATAGCTTGAGGGCATGATGTGTCAAATCGAAAGCGCTCCTTCCCCAAATAACATCTCCTGCCAGATTCCAGCCGTTCGCGAAAAAATCCGCCGCCTTGATCTCACCCCACCCACCACCGTCCAAATGGACCGGCAGGACCGTGAACCGTAGCAAAGCGGAGATAGTCGGCGTGGTATCTTTCGATTCTGCCGACAATCTCCAGACTCGCCCGCCAATGCGTCGCGAAACAACCGCCCCGCAAGCCCCTTCCCTTTCCCCTCCCATTGCCCCCCGCCGCCGGACCCTTCCTTCTTCCTTGCAACGTTTCACCTTTGCCCCGCTGTGCGGTGCCATGCCAGTTAGGGGTGTGCCCCAGTTCTTCCAAGTTCGCTATCGCTCACACCGCGTTCAGCTTGCCGATTTGCCGATGCTTGAAGTATCCGAATCTGCCGCCACCCTGACCAGAATCCTGCTTGCCAAAGATCTGATTCCGACCAAGGCAGCGCCGGACGCCATCCACATTGCCGTTGCTTCCGCCCACGGCATGGACTAACTTGTGATGTGGAATTTCAAACACATTGCGAACCCGTACATCCGGGAACACCTGCTTCGGGTGGTTCTCGATTGCGGGATGATGCTGCCCGTGATCTGCACCCCGGAGGAACTCTTGAACGATGAAACCGATTGACCAACCCACACCCGTCGTGGATCAGGTAATCGCCGAGGTCCACCGCCACAAACGGGCCGTCATGGCTGAACATGGGGATGATGTGGAGAAACTGTTGCAAGGCCTCCGGCAACGGCAGAAGGGCAATCCTCGCCTCGTCATAGGCATGCCGCCCCCGGCCTGCGTCCGGGAAGAACCGCGCAATGCGCCCCGTGGCGGCGGTTTGTAACCGCCATGCCCTTTTTTCCCGATGTTTTGGTTCTGAGCCGAGGTCAGGGCGAACGGCGGTGTAGGTTGGGTTCGGAGCTTGGAAAAGTCTTGTCGATTCGGCGGCTGCAGGACATCAAAGAGCGTTCCAAAAAAATCCGCCGAAAAACGATGAAGACCTTGAAAGACCATGAAATCCCCGGCCGGGTGACCATCTTTTCCGGCAAGGGCGATCTGCCCGCGATGCGGGTCGAAACGGAATGGAGCACTGCTGAGATCTATCAGCACGGCGCCCATATCACAGGCTTCCAGAAAAAGGGCGGGATCCCGTTGCTCTTCATGAGCGGCGCGAGCGACTTCCATCATGGGAAACCCATCCGCGGCGGTGTGCCGGTCATTTTCCCGTGGTTCGGCGGACGCGAAGGCATGGCCGCACACGGCTTCGCCCGGCTGGCGGATTGGGATCTGGTGGAAACCCTGGCACCGTCCGATGGATCGGTTCGGCTGCATTTCCGGCTGCCAGTGGAAGATGAATTCGAGGTGGATTACATCGTCACCGTCGCGGCCACGCTCACGATGGAACTCACCGTCACCAACACCGGCGCAGCGGATTTCTCCTTCGAAACCTGCCTGCACACATATTTCCAGATCGGAGTGATCGAAAACATCGAAGTCGCCGGCCTGCAGGGCGTCCGCTACCGCGATGAATTGTTGGGAGAAGACTTCACCGAAGCCGGCGCAACCATCCGTTTCACCGCCGAGACCGACCGCGTCTATCAGGACAGCGCCGGCACCGTGGAAATCCGCGATCCCCAACTCCAGCGCACGATCCTCGTCAGCAAGTCAGGCTCCAAGTCCACTGTCGTCTGGAATCCATGGATCGAAAAATCCATCCGCATGCCCGACTTCGGCGATGACGAATACCATCACATGGTCTGCGTCGAATCCGGCAACGTCGGCGAACACGCCATCACTCTGGCACCAGGCGAACAATCCTCCCTCAAGGTTGAGATCGACAGCCTGCCGCTCTGAAAGGTTCGGGCGACTCCTGTTAGCAATCCCCGCGATCATTGCCGCCGCCCTTCAACGCTTGAATTAAGTTTGATAGATAAGAGGAGACTCCATTTATCGAGAAAGTAGTTGCGTGGCCCCGCTGGTGCATGAATGGGAACGGGTTGTGATGGTCAGCGGGCGGATTGAACTCATACGGGCAGTTGCCGCTGTTTCCTCCTGTTCAAATAACAATATGAATTTCATAAGGAAGAATTCCTAAGTGCCTGTTCCAAGCCGGCTAGTGCCTCGGCGAAGGCGTAGTTCTGCACGAGTTGCACGAACCCGGCCCAGGCCGCGCCGGGGAACAAGGGAATCAAGGCCGCGTGGTTGGCCGCGATGAACTCCACCGCGCCGGAGTCGAAGTCGGAGAGCAGTTGCGCCAAGTGGCCGGCTGCGGCGCGGGTTTGCGCGGGATCGACCGGCGGGTGGGTGGAGGATTCCGGCGGCAGTCCGGGGGAATCGGGCGCTGGCAGGAATTTTCGCAAGCCTTCTAACAGTCTATCAAGAACTACTGAGACTTGTTGCAACGCGGGTTCGGTTTCGGTGGCGCGCGCGCGGTGGCGGATGCATTCCTCCAACAGGCTCGCAGCGGTCTGCACCTGTCTGGCGCCGAGGTTGGCGGCCACACCCTTGAGCGTGTGGGCGATGCGCTCGGCGAGCGCGGCATCATCCTGACTGAGCGCGGCGCGGATTTCCGCGACGGCGGGTCCTTGTTGCGCGATGAACTGGCGCAGGAGTTTCAGATAGAGTTGCCGATTGCCCGCGACGCGGGTCAGGCCATCCCGGGTGTCGAGGCCTTCGATTTCCGGCAGATCCGGGTGGGTCGGTGCGGTGCTTGGCGCGGGGACCGGTGTGGCTTGCGGCGTGCCGCTGTGCGTCGGTTGATAGAACCGCCCGACGGTTTCGTAGAGTGCGCCGGGATCAATCGGTTTGGAGATATGATCGTTCATGCCCGCGGCCAGGCATTTCTGTTTCTCCTCGATGGTCGCGTGCGCCGTCATGGCAATGATGGGAAGATTTGCAAAGCGCGCGTCGGAGCGGATTTTCACGGTGGCCTCATAGCCGCCCATCACGGGCATTTGCAGATCCATGAGCACTAGGTCGTAGGCGGCGGGATCCCGCATCAAGCACGCCAGCGCTTCCTGGCCGTTGTTGGCCACCGTCAAGTGCGCGCCA
>JAPLUJ010000374.1:0-2737 GCA_026397695.1 Verrucomicrobiota bacterium
TTCGCGCCGCAGCTTAACCAGGTCATGGACCGCTGGCATGACCTGATCCGGCTCAAGACCGGTTCAGGGCAGCCGACGATTGGGCCGAAGATGATGTGGACTCGCGATGCCTTCCCTGGGGCCTACCGGAGAACGGCGAAGTTTGTCACCATCACCGGCTACGTGGCGGGGCAACTGGCCGGCTTGAATGCTGAAAGCGCCTTCATCGACCACACCCATCTTTGGGCCAGCGGCCTCAGCGACACGCAACGCTTCGCCTGGTCTCCCGAATTATGCGAGGCGATGGGGCTGCCTGTCGGCAAGCTCCCGCGGATCGTAGCCGCCACCGACATCGTCGGACACTTGTGCCGGAAGGCTGCCACCGCCACCGGGCTCAAAGAGGGCACCCCGGTGGTGGCGGGAGCGGGCGATCAATCCGCCGCGTTTGTCGGCGCGGGGTTGACGCGTCCCGGTCGCATGGGCGACGCGGCCGGCACCTACCCCATTCTTTCGGTGTGCACTAGTGAATTCAGCCCTGACCTGACGCACCGCATGGCCGAGATCATGCCATCCCCGGTGCCCGGCTTGTGGAACCCGTGCTCGATCATCATCGGCGGGGGACTGACTCATCACTGGTTTGGCACTATGCTCGGTCGGGCCAAGGAATCAAAAGCTGGCGGCACGAGCGGCCTCCCCGCTGTTTTTGCCCGGCTGGACAAGGAGGCCGGGCGGCTTTCGCCGGGGTCGGACAAACTCTTTTTCAATCCGCACCTGGGCGGCCAGGCCTGCCCGACGCGCACGTATCTCAAAGGGGCATGGATGGGCTTCACCTGGACACACCAGCCGGCGCACTTTTACCGCGCCCTGCTGGAGGCGATTGCCTACGACCAGTCTCTGGCCTGGCAGGCTATGCGCTCGGCCTATCCAAAGATCAAGCCGCGGGAAGTGGTGGTTTACGGCGGCGGAGCACGCAGCCACCTTTGGAACCAGATCAAAGCCGACGTCATGGGTCTGCCGTATGTCTGCTGCGAGCGGGAGGATCTGGCAGCGCTCGGCGCGGTGATCATCGCCGGTTGCGCGCTGGGCCTTTACGACAACATGGCCGTGGCCGCGGAACGGTCGGCTCGGCACACCCGCCGATTCAAACCGCGTGCCCGCGTCCATCAGTTCTACCGCGTCTATGCGGATTTATACCGTCGCCTTCTGGAACAGACAGATGCCTGTTATCAAGAGCTTTCGGCTTTGCCGGAATGGGCCGAAGCCAAAGGGGGCAGCCGATGAACCAGATCCAACAGATGAGGCCAATGAACAACGCAGAACTGCTAGGACATTGCTTTTGAGGTGAAGGCCGTTGGAAGAGCCGGTGGCCGGACCGGAAGGCGGGGAAATGGGGGTTGTTGACGAAGAACACGGCATCACGCCCGTATTTTGAGTGAAATCTGATGGGATGGTGGCGTTTGTCATCACTGTGAACGGCTTCGCACACTGCCAAGCGCCCGGTTTCATCCAAGGCATTCAAGGCCGCCAACAATCCCGGACCTTCAAGGGCGGTCTTGATCCCGTCCACGAAATCCGCTTTCCGCGTCACCTTGGATCCAGGCACGAGAAACCGCAGCAGGTAGCGGAGGTCATCGACAATCAGATTCCAAAGAGCATCTTGCAGGGTCGGCATGGCTTCGAGAATTTATAGTCATACGAAAAATACAAATACAACCGCTACTTTGGTGGGGTTTTCCGATTCAGACACTTGCCGAAGTCCCAGGGGATTGCCAGTTTCGGCCATCCGCGACAACACCAAACTCTATGACAACGACCATCCTGCTCCGCCACCTTCACCACCTCCCCTAAAAGCCAGTAAAGTGCGATGGCGATCAGCAGGGAAATCAGCAAGCTGACGCCAAGCGAAGCATACGAGTTTGACCTGTGGAAAACGACAACCCCCATTTTTGCCTCGCCAGACGAACACCCAATGCGCTAGACCCCCCTGCCATGAACCGTAAATCCATCCACCACACCGGCACACCGCCATCCCCCGCTTCGCGGCCAGACTCTGGCTCGCACTCCTCACCGCCCTCCTGCTGGCTCCGCTGGCAGGTCTCCGAGCCGCCGATCAACCGGCCGAGCCTGCCCAGGCTGACGCGATCACCGAGGACCTCGCGCTGAACTATCATCTTATGCATCCCGGCGGCGCCAGTTTGCCGGGCGATCCGAACGCGGCGTTTTACCTCGATGGCAACTACCATCTGCACTATATCCTGGCCCATCCATGGAATGGCAAAGGCTCATTCGCCTTCGTCCACGTCACCAGTCCCGACATGCTGCACTGGACCTGGCAGCCCACGAAGCTCCAGCCTTCTTTCACCGGCCACGGCATGTTCAGCGGCACCGGTTTCATGACGAAGGAAGGTAAACCCGCCGCCATCTACCACGGCCAGGGATCGGGCAAAAACCAGATCGCCATCGCGAAGGACCGGCACCTCTCCGCCTGGGAAAAGCCCTACCCGGTGGACGCGCGCAACGCCGACGGCACCGCGGCGCAGATCAAGCATTGGGATCCCGACTGCTTCCTGATCGGCGATACCTACTACGCCATCTCCGGCGGTGAGAAGGTGCCGTTGCTGAAGTCCAAGGATCTCAAAACGTGGACCCACGTTGGTGACTTCCTTCGGCATGACCTGCCCGACGTGGCCTATGGCGAGGACATCTCCTGCCCCAACTTCTTTCCCCTCGGGAACAAGTGGATGCTCCTGTGCATCAG
>JAPLUJ010000374.1:2743-6403 GCA_026397695.1 Verrucomicrobiota bacterium
CCGCTATTACCTCGGCGATTGGGACGCCAAAGGCGAACAGTTCGTCCCGCAGACCCACGGTCGCATGAACTGGCGCAGAGAAAACCAGAGCCTCTTCGGGAGGCGTTCGTGGCGCGTGGACTTCTTTGCACCCGAAAGCCTGCTCACCCCCGATGGCCGGCGCGTTATGTGGGCTTGGCTCGCGACCCTAGGCCAGTCGGATGGCAAGATGGACAAGCGCACCATCCAATCCCTGCCGCGCGAACTGAGCCTGGCGGATGATGGCACGCTTCGCATCAAGCCCCTGCGCGAACTGGAAACCCTGCGCCACGACCCCGTCACCCTCAGCGATGTCACGATCAGTGAACCGACTAAAGACGTGCTTCACAACGCCGCGCCCGCAGGAAAGAAGATCGCCACCCTCGACGGCGACGCCATCGAACTCCGCATCACCATCGCGCGCGCCCAAGCCGAACGCAAGCTCTTCGGCTTCACCCTGTTTGCCGACGGCAAAGGCGGTGGCCTGACTATCCTGTTCCGGCCCGAGACCGGCACGCTGCGCCTGGGTGCGACCGAGGCGCCATTCGCCCTCGCGGACCTCCCCAAGAACGCGGACGTTGAGCTGCGCATCTTCATCGACAAATACCTCGTTGAAGTGTTTGCCAACGACCGGCAGGCCATGCTCGCCGAGTACACCGACTACCGCGGCAAGCCCGACCTCAACGCCTTCAGCGTCGGCGCGCCCCTCAAGCTCCAGCAGGTCGAAATCTGGAAACTCAAGCCTACCAACCAGGGCTTCCACGAAGCCCGGAAAAACCGCAACTGGGAACCGGTTACGAAGTAACGAAGAACCATGATCCGGATCGTACCATCCGAAAAAAACTCCGCCACCGCCGCGTTGGCTAGACGTCTTTGGGGTGCCACCAAGCAGGCAGGGCCTGCACCGCACGTTCCCGAACCGGTTATTGCTAGGAAATTGCTTTCCCGGTGAAGGCCGTTGCAAGAGCCGGTGGCCGGATCGGTGGGCGGGGTAATGGGGGGGGGGGAAGGAAGAAGTGTTTCGGTGCTTCGGTGGGCGGTGTTTCGGTGAGAAAAATCCCCAGTCCACGCCGGTAATCGGCTGACGCGGGAGAATTCTCCGCTGTATTCATTTGCCGCGAGCGTAGCTTCCAGATCCGCGTTGCCAAAAAGTTTCGTTGGAAAAGCGAGTGAGAAGGTGGAGAGGAGGGCGAGGATGAGGGCCTTCATGGTGTGTGGAAATACGGAATCGGAGCACGGGATCACTTTGCCTTGTTCTTCGCCTTGCCCTTGCCGCCTTTCGGCTGCGGATGGTCGGCGAGAGTTTTCTTCGCGAGTTCGGTGAAGCTGTCCGTCTGTTGCTGCCATGTCTGCTCCAGATCCCTCACTTTGTCCGGCATTTTCGCGGCGGAAATTGATGCAATGACTCAAGGTGTGGCTTCCGCCCAACTCGCACGAGTGAGTTGCCAACCCTTGTCGCCGTGCTTCCACTGATAGGTCACCAGAAAGTGTCCATCAACCGGACGGGAAGCAGGAAGCACCACAAGCGCTTTGAGCGAAAAAACGACATCTGCCTGAGCACCACGGATTGCAATGCTTTGGAATTGTTCCAAGTCAAAACGGGTTTGAGTCGCGTGTCCGCAAAGCCATGAGTAGAGGGATTCCATTTCAGAGCGATCAAATGTGCCATTCACCTCGGTGATGGTCGTTGCTTCGAGAACCACCTCATCGGCGAGCAAGGCATTGAGCGAATATGCGCCCATCTGACGTGAAGCCTTCGTGCTGCCGGATTTGAGAGTGAGCGTTTGCAGCAGTGATGCAGTCCGGCGTTTGAGGGTTTGCACTGGAGAAAACCACCAGACGACAAGACCGCTGATCAGTGTCAGAGTGATACCTATAACTGCGATTCGTTGCATGTTTGCTTGCGGGCTTGGAGATTTCCAATCTTGCCTCCATAGACAACGACAGCTTCATTATCGACCGATGTCTGTTCCTTCTTGATCAACTCATCCATCGGCACAGTGGCGGCACCGGTCGAAAGCAGGGGAACCAGCGTGGCAAGAATCATGCCACCAGCGGTGGATTTGAGGTTCATGATGGCTGATGCTTAACGTTGTTCTATGTTTTCGGCAAGGTTTTTTTTGACTGCTTCCAGGATAGGTTCGATTCCTGCCGGGCCATTTGCATGAATTGATTTTTCACTGGCGATCGCGGGATAAGACTCCACACTGTGGTCACGAGTCGTCCCATGGTGGGGCGACCTGAGCAGTCATCACCATGGAACAGGGGACTCCGGGCAATCAGTTGCGTCGTGGAAGAGAAGGCCGCGAATCCATGGCAAATGCTCAGCCACGTGAACGCAATCATGACGCGCGTGGCGGGGAAAATTCTATCAGTCATTGAAAAGGAGCGAAACATGAAACGAATGATCACGACCCTGCTGCCGGTAATCCTGCTGATTATGGGAGCCACCCTTGTCCGGTCCGGGGAACTCCTGCCAGTCCCGGCCCGTTTGATCGTGCTGACGTTCGACGACGGGAACAAGTCGGACGTCGAGTTCGTGGCGCTGCTCTTGAAACAGTACGGCTTCGGCGCGACGTTCTTTGTTTCCGACTGCGACTGGTTTCGGAAGGACAAGCAAACCTACATGACGTGGGAGGAGGTGCGGAAGTTGCACGACATGGGCTTCGAGGTGGGCAACCACACGCGCAGCCACCCCAACCTGGCGAAACTCCCGGTCGAAGCGGTGGCCGCCGAAGTGGAAGCCATCGAACAACTTCACCGCGACCATGGTCTGCCCCGTCCCACCAGCTTCTGCTACCCCGGCTACAAGGTCAACCGGGCCGTGGTCGGGGTTCTCATCCGGAAAGGCTACCGCTTCGCCAGACGGGGCGTTGGCCCCGAATACCCGTATTCGGGCCGCGGCGACTGCGGGCCCGCCTACGATCCGGCCGACGACCATCCGCTGCTGGTTCCCACGACTGGCGCTTGGGGACCGGATTATACTTGGGAGGACTTCCTTTGGACGGTCAGCCAAGCCAAGGACGGCAAGATTGCCGTGCTGACATTGCACGGCGTGCCGGACGTGAAGCATCCCTGGGTCAACACCGATCCGGCCGTCTTCCAGCGCTGCATGAAATACCTGAAGGATCACAACTATACGGTGATCGCCCTGCGCGATTTAGCCAAGTACGTGGATCCATCCAAGGGCCCCGGCGACCCGTTTGCGCCTATCGAGCGGCGCGTCCCACCATGAGTCGGATGTCTCGTCCCGTTTCCGCAATCGCAGGACGAGACGTGGCATCCGGCTCCTCCTCGTTTCGATTGACTGGTCAGTAGCAAGACAGTTGAGCTCCGCCAGAAAAAAGATTGGTTCTTCATCTCTATTTCTGCCGTTTGGAATTTCATGCTTGAAATGGAATGCTTTCCATGGTCTCTCATGCGTACCAACCAACAAAAGCAATTGCCTGGCAGCCGCGGCATGTATGTTAGATTCTTTTGCTTGCAATCCCAGGCGTTGCGGGTTGTCGTCACCACGTCAGCGGGGAACGAACCTCGAATCAAAACACGAATCAAAACACTATCATGAAAACAATCGCCTTGTTACCGCTCGCCGATCTCCCCCTTGGCTCACGCATGCGCTCGCAGCCGCAAAACAAATTC
>JAPLUJ010000322.1:0-8461 GCA_026397695.1 Verrucomicrobiota bacterium
CGTAGCCGCTGAGAAAGAGCGCGGTTTCGGCGGGCAGATGGGCAAAGAGCGGCCTTGACTCTATCAGGTATCGTTCCAGCCACCACGCGGCGCGTTCCCCAACCGGCAGCAGGCGGCTCTTGCCGGCCTTGCCCTTGCGCACCAGCAGGGTGCGGGCGGATGGATCAAAATCGCCGTGGTCGAGACGGGTCATTTCCGTGCGCCGCACGCCCGTGGCATAGAAGAGTTCGAGGATGGTGCGGTCGCGCAGGCCGAAGGGATCGGCGGTGTCGGGCAGCGCTAACAGCCGCTGGATCTCGTCATCGCCGAGGCATTTGGGCAGGTGGCTGGCTTGTTTGCGCGGCAGGTCGAGGTCGCAGGCCGGGTTGGCCGGGATCGCGCCGGAGCGGCACAGCCAGGCGAAAAACCGGCGGATCGCTCCGAGCCGCGCGAGTTGGGTGTTGACGACCAGGGGCTCACTGGTGCGGGGCGAGCGGTAATGATTGTTGTTATGGTTGGGCTTCTGGTTGGTGAGACCGATCGGCTGGGCGGGTTCGTTTTGCACATTGTGGGGCCAGTGCGGTTGCATGAGCACGGCGTTGACCTGCTTGAGATCGACGGTCTTGATCTGGCACTCCGGGAAATCGCTCCGGGTCACCAGGTGGCGGCGGACCCGTGTTGCCTTAGCGGCGAGGATTGGGCGAAACTGCACACCACACACGCCGGGGAAGCGATTGATGAAATGATATAGAGTGGTCGGTTGGGGGCATGCCGGAGTTTGCATCAAAGCTACATCTATATCCCGGATTACCAGGCCTTGAGGCTCAGGCCGATCTGCCCGAAGAACGCGCTGTCCATATCTTCGTCGAGAATCTTGTTGTCGCCATCGGGATCGCTGTATTCCAGGCTGTTGGCAAAAACCAGACCGGCGCCCGCGTTGAGCCAGAGTTTGCCGGTGAGTCTGCGGCTGACGAAGGCGCCCACCTGATAGGACGAGAGGTCGACCGACTTTGAATCGCCGAAATCATCGGTGATGTTCCAGATGCCACCGCCCGGCTTGCCGCGCAGGCTGAAGCTCCAGTCTTCGTTGGGCGCATAGGAGGCGACGGCGAGCGGGCCATACAAGCCGATGCGGGTTTTATCATTGACCACCCAGTCGAAGTTGATGCCGGGGCACACCCAGGTATCGCCATTGAGGTTGAGCACTGCGGCACCTGCGGCGAGAGTAAAGGAGTCGCTGAAGCGATAGCCCACGCCAGCGGCGATATCGAAGGTGAAATCGTCACCATTGATGTGCTGAAAGTCGCTGGCGAGTTCAGCACGAGCCCAGGCACCGTAGAACCAGGGTGAGGCATCGCTCATATTCACGGCGGCAAGGTGGAGGGATAGTGAATGGAGATCCTCATCGCCAGCCACCCTGGGATATTTTCCGTCAAAGTCGAAATCAAAGGACGTTAGTCCGTATTGCACTGCCGGTACGATCATGATGTCAGTGCCGAGATTGATGGGTTTGGAAAGCAGAAAGAGGCACTCGAACTCGGTCACGCTGAGACTGCCGTCGAGATCATCGAAATCCATGCCATGGGTGTAGGTAAAGGATCCCATTGCGACATTGAGGCCGGTAAACTGCGATGCGGTGGGTGCGACTCTGACGGATGCAGGTTGGTCGGCGGATGCTCCGAAGAGGCAGCCCAACCAGATTGCTGCGATAAGTTTGGGGTTAGTCATCGGCGGGATTTTAGCGTCCCCGCCCGCGCCAACAATCACAAATACTGGTACCTGATCCAGATCACCAGCAACCACGGTGCCGACGTGCGCTTCTTGCCCAGATCATCAAGGGCGGGAGCGGATTGCCCGTCGTGCAGGCGCTCTGTGGTGCTCTTGAAGCCGTCGCGCAGGGATGGCGCGTGGTGGCCTGCGGTCAACGCGCCTGGCACAAACTCGCGCCATAAGGACAACGCGGCGATTTCATCGGCATTGTCTGCCGCCGCCCTGCCGTGGGGGGGTGCGCTCTTTGCTCTTTGCACTTTGCACTTTGCTCAGTGCAGGCCACGCTGCGGCGCATGGCGAGTTGCGCACATTGCGGAACGGAGTTTTCTGCGGGAGCGGTGGGCGAGCGCTTTTGTTGTCGGGGTTGCGAGTATGTGGCGGAGTTGATCGCCGAGCAGGGATTCGAGCAATTTTATGCGCTGAAACAAGGGTTGGCAGTGGCACCGGTGCGCAGTCGGCCGTTCGAGGAGCACGATTATTCCTGGCTCGGGCCAAAGGTGTTAGAGGCGGAGCGCAGGGCGGGCGATCACGGTGGCGCGGCGCGGTTGGAACTGCGGTTGGAGGGGATTTCGTGTGTCGGTTGCGTGTGGTTGGTGGAAAAGTTGTTTGCGCGGTACCCGGGGAGCCTGCGTGCTGCGGCGCACCCCGCGAGCGGGCGGGTGCATCTCGAGTGGGTGCCGGGGCAATGTGCGCTTGAGCCGTTTCTGCGGGAACTCTGCCAATTCGGTTATGTGGCAGCCCCCGCCGGCGCGACGGGAGGCGACCGCGCAGCACGGCATCTAACAGCAAGGCTGGGGCTGTGCGGGGCCTTCGCCCTCAACACGATGGCATTCTCGCTGCCGGTCTATCTGGGGATGTCCGAGGATTTTGAATTCGCCGGATTGTTCCAACTGATCGCTTTTCTATCAGCGACGTTGGCGCTGCTGGTGGGCGGCGGGTATTTCATGGACCGCGCGTGGCGGGCGGTGCGGGCCGGTTCGCTGCACATCGACCTGCCGATTGCGCTGGGATTGATGGCGGGCTACCTCGGATCGGTCGCCGGATGGGTGCTGGGCAGCGAGCGCTTGATGTATTTCGACTTCGTCTCGATCTTCGTGTTCCTGATGCTGGGCGGGCGCTACCTGCAAACCATGGCGGTCGAGCGCAACCGGCGGCGCCTGGTCCGCCAACATCCGGTGCCGGCAGCCGTGCCACGCGCGGCTGACCCGGATATCACCGTCGGCCGGGAGAACATCGTGCCGGGACTGCGGTTCTTGTTAGATCCGGGTCAGGCGCTGCCGGTAAGCGGCGTATTGGCTGCGGACGAGGCGGATTTTTCCTTGGAATGGATCTACGGCGAGGCCGCGGCGGTGCGGTTTGCGGCGGGATCCAGATTGCCCGCCGGGGCGATCCTGCTGAGCCGGACACGGGCGGTGGTGGAAGCGGATGATCGGTGGGAGAATTCATTGTTAGAAAAACTAACGGCCCCCGCGAGCGACGAGCGGCGGGCTCCCGGGCTGGACCAACTGCTGCGGATCTATCTGATTGGCGTGTTGCTGGCGGGTGTCCTGGCCCTGGCATTCTGGGGATGGCGGGGTGCCTGGCTCACCGGGGTGCAGGCGATGATTTCGGTGTTCGTGGTATCCTGTCCGTGTGCGCTGGGGGTGGCGATTCCGCTGGCGGACGACATGGCGGCCGCGGCGATGGAGCGGGTGGGCGTGTTTGTTAGATCGGCGACGCTGTGGCCGCGCTTGCAGCGGGTTCGCCGGGTGATTTTCGACAAAACCGGAACCTTGACGCTGGAGCGGCCGGTATTGGAAAACCCGGATGCGGTATGCGGACTCGACGACGCGGCGGCACTGGCACTGGCGCGCCTGACCCGGAGTTCGCTGCATCCGGCGGCGCGGTCGTTGCTGGAAACCCTCGGCAACCGCGGCCAAAAATTGTTAGCAAAAGAGGGACCGGGCGAACCCCGCGAGTTTCCGGGACGTGGCGTCTGCGTGATGACCGGGGATGACCAGTGGTCGCTGGGCAAGGCCGGCTGGGCGGGTGACGGATCGGACGCCGCTGCCGATGGACCGCCCGCCAGTGAACTCCGGATGAATGGACAACTGCGGGCGTCGTTCTGTTTCCGCGAGTCGCTGCGTCCGGGTGCGCTTGCCATGCTGCGGAGCTTGGAGCGCAACGGGCTCTCGCTGCACATCCTTTCGGGCGACCACCCGGCAAAAGTGCAACAACTGGCCCGGGTTCTGGGACTCCCGTTAGATCGGGCGCTGGGGGGACTGAGCCCGGAGGAAAAAGCCGCCCGTGTGCAAGAGCTCGACTGTCAGGACACGCTTTATCTGGGGGATGGCGCGAATGATTCGCTGGCCTTCGACGCCGCGCTGGTAACTGGCACGCCGGTGGTGGACCGCAGTCTGCTGGAATCCAAGGCGGACTTTTACCTGCTGGGATCGGGCCTGACATTTCTCCCCGGTTTGCTGGGCACGGCGGCGGCGCGGGCGGCGGCGGTGCGGGCGGCATTCGGTTTTGCCCTGGTTTACAATTTCACCACCGTGGTTATTTCCATGGCCGGGAGAATGAGTCCGCTGTTGGCAGCCATCCTGATGCCGCTCAGCTCCATTGCATCGATTCTGATCGTCGCGACAATTTCCCGCAGAAAATCACCGAACAATAGTTGAATTCCTCTGCAAAGCCCGTTATTCTAGCCCCGTCTTCCGCACCCTTGATAATGACAACCGCCATTCAACCCCATCAGGAATTCGAGAACTCACTGCTTCGGCGCATTGCGCATTCGGATCGTTATAAAATGCATCAAGAAGCGTTCCGCATCGCGACCGGGCTGCCGTTGCGACTCGTGTCTGCGGATCCTGACGGCTGGAGCCTGTGCGATCAAAACATCAACCGCAGCCCGTTCTGCGAATCGCTCAACCTCATCGAAAGCACCTGCGACGCCTGCGTTGAAACCAATCGCCGCCTGATGAACGAGGCCGAGGTCAACGGTGCCACCACGTGCCATTGTTTCGCCGGGTTGTGCGCGACGGCGGTGCCGATCCGCATGGGTGCCACCGTCATCGGCTACCTGAAAACCGGCCAGGTCTTCAGCAAGACCCCGACCGAGGAACAGTTCAAACAACTGCTCGGGGCGATCGGTCGCAAATCCTTGAACAAGACCACGCGCGAGCAACTCAAAAAGGCCTATTTGCAAACCCGCTTTGTCAAGCCGCTGCGCTATCAGAGCATGGTCACGCTGCTGCAGAGTTTCGCCGAACAACTCAGCGAACAGGCTGAATCGCTCGCCATCATCGAGGAAGGGAGGGAACCGTCCGCCATCACCAAGGCCCGGAAATACATCCATGCCAACCTCGAACAACCGTTGCCGCTGGGCCTTGTCGCCAGTCAGGCGGGTCTGAGCGAGTCGCATTTCTGCCGGCTTTTCAAGGATTCCGTGGGGCTGACACTCACCGATTATGTCAACCGCTGCCGCATCGAATGGGCGAAGCGCGAGTTGCTGAAACACGAAGCACGCATTTCCGAAATAGCATTCATGATAGGCTATCAGTCGCTATCGCAATTCAACCGGAGTTTCGCCCGCATTGTGGGGCTGTCCCCCACCCTTTATCGACGGGAGCGGCTCGCACGGGCGGCCTCGTGATGGAAGGTTTTCTTGCTTGCCGAATGATGTTTTTTTTCGCCCTCTGAGGCACACCAAATCATGGAAGATCGTTACGAAATCCGGGGCAAAATCGGCCAAGGTGGACTTGGTGCGGTGTATCGCGGCTTTGACACGCGGATGCACCGCGAAGTGGCCATCAAACGCATCTCGCCCGCCGGTGATGATACCGAACTGCAGCAGGAATCCACCCGGCAACTGATCAAGGAAGCCGGGGCCTTGGCGTCGCTCCAGCACCCGCACATTGTAACCGTTTATGACGTCGGTTCGGACGAGGATGGCCCATACGTGGTGATGGAGTTGATCAGCGGCAAGACGCTTGACGAATTGATCGAACGGGCACCGCTAACCTGGGGGGATTTCCGCGAACTCGCCATGCAAACCCAAGAGGCCCTGATCGCGGCACAGGAACTCAACCTGATCCATAGCGACCTCAAACCGTCGAATTTGATGCTCACCTGGCTGCCCTCGGGAAAATTCCAAGTGAAAATCGTGGATTTCGGATTGGCCACCTTGGCGCAGTCGCAAACCCAACAGAATTTGGATTCCCTCGAAGCGGTTTTCGGTTCGATTTTTTTCATGCCGCCCGAGCAATTCGAGCGGGCACCACTGGANNTTTTTTTTTTTTCTTCCGAGCAATTCGAGCGAGCACCACTGGATGCGCGATCGGACATGTATTCGATGGGATGCGTGTATTACCAGGCGCTCACCGGGATCTATCCGTTTGATGGCAAGACGGGCAACGATGTGATGCAGGCGCATTTGCACCACGCGGTCAAACCGCTGCAGGAAACGCGTGCAGGTATCCCTATTTGGGCGTGCGAATGGATCATGTGGCATCTCAACCGCTTGCCGCAGGATCGCCCGGAATCCGCGCGGGATGCGCTGTCGGTTTTCCTGCAGAATGACCGGAGTTCCAATCCCGTCATGAGCAGCGGCATCCCCAAGCCGGTTCTGGGACCGCCGCGTCCGCGCTTGCGCATCCCGGGAGGCACCCCCGGTGCCGTCGCACCGGGCACGCAAGCCAATGCGCAAGGATTAGTTCAGACCGCGCAAGCCAGCAGGCCTGGCAATGATGGGGGCCCCATCACACAGAGTATTCCGCAACCTCTTGCCCCCCCCGAAGGATTCAAGCCGAGCGTCCACGATTCGCTGCAGGAACTTACGGCAAATTCACCAACCCAAGCCCTCGCCACGGCTGGCGCGGTTCCTGATCCATCAAGTGCCACCGGAACACAGCAGCGGACCAAAGCGGCCAAGCCGAAGCCCATACCGCATCATATCTCCCACAAGGCCAAGCTCGTCATCACGGTGATTTCCGGGATCATGGTGCTGATTTCCAGTGTGTTTCTATGGAAATTGATCAGTCACAAACGCGAAATCCAGGGGCTCACAGAGCTGCTGACCTTGGCGGGGAGTCCCGGCACCACCACCGTGAAAATAGACGCGTCGAAGCTCCGCTTGTTGCTCGAATCCATGCTTGAAAATGGCTCCGATGCCAAACTCCAAAGCATCGGCCAGGCCTTGACTCTCGCGCAAGCCACGGACGGAACAGATGTGGACTCGCGCATTGCGGAGTTCGCCACCAAGCGTGCCGATCTCTCGCTCAGTGCCAGGGAAATGCTCATCGGCAAGGTGCTGCGCACGCGCAACCAAGCGGTGATCCTGCCACGGATGATGGAATTCGCCGTCACGTCCGACAAGCCGACGCTGGTGGTTTGCACCCTGCTGGCGGTGCGCCAGATGGCGGGTGACGCCCAATTCGACACCTTTCTGAATTTCATCACGACCACCAGCAACCCGGATATCCGGGTCACCGCAGAGATCAATATTGAGGAAATCCTCAAGAAATCCCGCAACCTCGATGGACTGACCAAGCAACTCAAATCCGCGCAGGAAAGCACCATCAAACCGGAGGTCCAAAAACCCCTGAAACGTTTGCTCAATGCGAGTTATGCCATCAAGCCTCAGCCACGCTGAGCCTCCGTTCTATCAGGGAGAATACAACCACACCGGGCCCACGCCAGGGCCTTGCACGCGCCTGAGTTTTTCAACCGCCAACTTCACGGCAGCGGCGGCGGCCAGCGCTTCATCCAGCGTGTTGAGCAGGGAAAAGCTGATACGCAGGCTGGTTCTCGCCCGTGCTTCAGGAATGCCCATGGCAAGCTGGACGTGGGACGGTCGGGTTTGACCCGAGAGGCAGGCGGAGCCGCCGGAGCAGGCCACCCCCGCCTCGTCTAACAGTATCAAGAGGCCGGCGGCGTCGCAGGAATCGAAGGACAGGTGGCTGGTATTGGGCAGGCGGTGGTGCCGATCGCCGTTCACGGTGACCCCGGGGATTTCCGCTAGAACCTTGGCCTCAAAAGCATCGCGCGGCACAACCAACGGCTGCCCCGCCGCTGCCGCGAGATGCCGTTGCACCGCTGCCGCCGCCGCTGCCATGCCCACGATGCCGGCGGTGTTTTCGGTGCCGGCACGCCGTCCGGCCTCCTGTCCGCCGCCGCGCAACCACGGTTCGAAGCGCAGGCCGCGCCGCACGTAAAGCACGCCGACACCCTTGGGGCCGTGGAATTTGTGGGCTGATAGAGAAAGCAGATCCACCCCGAGTTCCTTCACTGCCAGGGGGATTTTGCCTGCGACCTGAACGGCATCCGAGTGGACCGGCAAGCCGCGACCGTGTGCCAGATCCACCGCTTCGCGCAACGGTTGGATCACTCCCGTTTCATTGTTCGCCGCCATGATCGATACCAACGCCGCGCCGTCCAACGCACTGGCAAAGGATGTTAGATCGAGCCGGCCGCCCGTATCGACCGGAACGAGCCGGGTCTCACGAGTCAGGTTTTCCACGCATCGCAGCACGGCGCTGTGCTCGATGGCCGAGACTACGGCGGCCCCCGGCCCGGTCAGTGCGTCGAGCGAGCGCAGCGCGGTGTTCACGCTCTCGGTGCCGCCGCCGGTGAAGACGATTTCTTCGGGCTCCGCGCCGATCCACGCGGCCATCTGGGTGCGGGCCTGCTCGATCGCCTGGCGGGCGAGTTTGGCCGCCGCATACGTACCAGA
>JAPLUJ010000322.1:8476-12183 GCA_026397695.1 Verrucomicrobiota bacterium
CTCGCGCAACCATGGCAGCATCGCATCCAGCACTTCGGGCAGCAGTGGCGTTGTCGCGTTCGCATCCACATCAATCATGTCGGCAGCAAACCTGAATTCCGGGCTGGTAACCACCAAATAACACGTAAACCCGCCATCAATACTTCCCGGCGGCGCGCAGCTCCGAGATCGCCTGCCACGCCGAGCGCCAGAGCACGTCGCCCCAGGTCATGGCATGCCGCAGCCATTCCCGCGCGAACTCCCGCGTGCTCTCTAACGGTGATTCCTCCGCCAGGCACAACAATGCCACCAGCACCAACAGATTCGCCTGATAGATCACGACCAGCGAGAGCAAGGTCCCCTGTTCCTTGAGATCCGGTTGGTCGCGCGGCAGCATCCACACGGTCCACGCCATGTGAAAAGTCCAGGTCACGCCCATCACCGCGTAAAACGCCAGATCCCAGGCGGGCGTCAGCACCACGCAAAACCGCAGCGCGGCATACAAAACCGCGCCGATCACCGCCCAGATCGGCACGAAATACGGTGACAGGGCGATGACCAAGTTGGTCTTGTTCGTCATGATATACCCGCCTTGGGTGCTGACGTGGAAATCCGTCACCTTGCCACGGCAACACACCACGAACACCGCGTGGGTCAACTCATGGCCTAACACATAAAGATAGAGGAAAAACGGCTGCAACAGGCCCGACCAGAACCAGCCGGCCATGACCAGTACGCCGGTTGCGAAGTACCAGAACTTGGCGGTTTGCCAGAACCCCTGTTCGACGGTAGCCAGTGAAAACCGCGACAGGAAAGTCCACGTCGTCACCCAGCACAGCGGCAACAACACCACAGCCATCAACCAACGGATCATGCGCTGCGTCCACTCCACACCTCCGGTATCTTCGCCCTCATCCGTTGCCGCGATCACCGCTGGCATCGACTTCTGATCTCGCCTGTCAGTCCGGCGGTTCGCCTGTTCATGTGCCCGCCGGTTGACGAAACCAAGCACCTCCATAAATGATAACCGCTGCCGCCGCTGGTTGCCCAACGCCCGCCTTGCCGATGTCTTGCCGCGTCGCTTTGCCATCACCCTGATCCGCGCCCACAGATTAATTAGGAAATCCTAATCAATCAAGCCGGATTGTTGCTGTATTGTAGGCTCCCGTCACCGGAAGCACGGCCCGCCATGTGCTCACGGAAGCCGCACCTCATGCCGCAGGTGACGATGTGGTCTTCGAGGGGAACGCTGCGGGAACTCTCAAGTAGAGACCCACTCGGCTTCCAGAGGCTTTTCCGCTCTCAACCGGCTGACTCCTATGATGCTGAAACCGATGATATGACCCTGCGAGTCCACACGCTCCATCAGGGCGTCGTTGTTCGTTTCTTTCTCGTAGCCAGACTTTTAGTTTATCGGCCATAATGTTTTTCCGTTTTTTGGTTTGTCGGTTAGATATGCGGTGACTACGAACGCATCGTCTTGCAGGTATTTTACGACAACACACAGCCATTTGCCACCCACAATTGTCTGCGCGTGAAATTCGTAAAACAAACACACGGCGGCATCCGAGCGCGAACCGCGCACCAGTTGTGGTTCGTGCAGGATCCGCTCGATCTCCGCGCCCATATCCCGCATTTCCGGGTGCTCCAAAATGTGAGCCATGCGCTCAGCAGTAAGTCGCACAGAATGGCCAAAGCAATCTTGGATCGTTTTCATGTTACGGTGCTCTCCGCGATGGCGTTTTCCAATGGCCTTGGAAGGAATGCATGACCGGCCTCCCTATGGAGCCGGTTTTTTGGCACTTGTGGTGGGCGGCGAGATGTCGCGGAAGCCGCGGAGTTCGATTTGTTGGCTCTGCGGGTTTTCGAAGAAGATTTCGAGGTCGCGTTTTTGTCCGGGGTGGGGCCACAGGCCGGAGCAGATGCGCTGCCATTTTTCATTGATGAAGGCATGGGCATTCATGCCGCTGTGATTGTTAGCCTGCACCGGGGGCTTGGCGATGATCATCACCTGCGAGGGTTTGAAATTGTAATCGGTATTTTCCAGTGTCAGGCGGATGTTGTTGCGGCTGAGGTTGAAGACGCGGAACGAGCCGAGCGGGAATGCCTGGGTGCTGTCATCGAGGGCCATGATGTGATAGGTGCCGGGTTTTTCGGCGGGAAAAAACAACAACAGGAACAGATGGCCTTTTTCCGGCAGGGTGACGCGTCCGGCTTGTTCCTCCAACTTGGCGGGTGCCTGCGGGCCGGTCGTGAAAATGACATCATTGCCCAACAGGTGAAGCTGCGAGGTCTCGTGGTTGAGGTAGTTTTTCAACGGGGTTTTGGCACCCGGTTGTTGATCCTGGTTTTTGGCACTTCACGGGTCGCCGGTTTGGCTTGCTGGGCGCACGCCACTACGGATGTTAGAAGCAGCCAAAGGATGGGACGCATGATTGCCGGTGATCGTAAGGTGAAATCCCTGATAGGTCAAACCTCGGTGGGGGACAACCAGCGGAATGAGGTGATGATGAAACGACGACCGAATTTTTTGTTAGTCGGGCTCAGGTCTTTCACTCCGGTTTTGTCGTTGGTCACGCCGCTGAGGTCCCGGTCCTGCGGGACGTTGGTGGAATCGACATAATCGACCAGGCGCTGCACGGTGGCTTCGCACCAGACGCGGGCCATGACCGACTTGCCATCGGGGGTACGGGACTCACCGTAGGAGCGGATGGTAAAGGTATCACCGCGCACCGTGATGATCGGCGCAAGGCCGGTGAGCAGGTCGCCCTGGGTCAGGATCGGCGGTGCGCCATCCGCGGTGTTGCCGAGCAAGGCATCTGTATTGGGCACACCGGTGGTGCGGATGGCGGCGGGCACGGCGTTGATTTGCGAGTCTTTGGCGTGGTTGGCGGTGTTGACTCCGGATTGATCGATGGCGGTCTGCAGGATGCCCTTGAGGGCATGCACCTCGCTGGCCGCGCCGAGGCGGCGGTTGATGAACTCGCCCAGTGACAGGCTGGGTGCCTTGTCGGTTTTGGCATTGAGGCGGATTTCCGCGACGATCTTGTTGGCGAGTGATTCGATCTGCGCATCGGTGAGCGAGCGGTAGCCCGCCCAACGGATTTGGCCGAGCGCGTTGACGGTATTGTTCGGGTTGGCATCGTCCGACGAGCCGACGACCGGAGTTCCGTGGCGGGTGAAGGCGGTTTTATCCGCATTGGTGAAGGTGCTGTTGTTCCAGCCTTTGACGCTGTGATCGCGCAAGGACGCAAGGATGGCACGCCATGCGCTGACGGAGTCCGAGTTCACATTGAACGGGTTCTTGATCATCGCATAACGGGCGAACTGCTGGGCCTGCTCCTGGGGGGGCATGCCGTTCACCTTGGTGGCAAGCTGGGTGGCGGATTCCGCGGTTCTAACCGGCGTGAGGCGGTTGTTGAGCAACGGTTTGTCGAGGGTGAAGAAGTCCGTCAACACCTGTGACCGCGAGCGTTTGGTGCTGATAATCGTGCTGTTGTTGTCGGCGGCGGAGGAGAAGAAAAACCGGTCCCACAGCGCGGCATTCATCAGATAACTGTGATCCAGCACCTTCTGGCCGGCGGCCATCGGCGAGGGCGCTAAAAATCCGTTAGATGGCACCATCGGGTGGGCGTGGGAATTGCCCAGCGGGTAATTCACGCGCGGGAATTGGGAGGTGGTGACGAGGTTTCCGGCGATCCAGGCGCCGAGTGATGCGGCGGGTTGCA
>JAPLUJ010000160.1:0-466 GCA_026397695.1 Verrucomicrobiota bacterium
GTGCCGGCAACTACGGCACGTTCGACCAGAACGGCAACGTGTGGGAGTGGCAGCAGGATGCGCCCTCATGGGATGCGGGCCTGCGGGCGTACCAGGGCGGCAAGTGGTCGGAAACCGACAATCTCGTCAAGTACGTCGAGGGAGCCGCTCCGGGATCCGAGGACGACCTGATCGGTTTCCGCGTGGCGACAATGGCTGTTGTTCCGGTCGGCTTCACCATCGCGGCGACCGCCGGACCGGGCGGCTCCATCACCCCGTCCGGAGCAGTGCCGGTGGTTGAAGGCGCCAACCGGGAGTTCACCATCACGGCCGATCACTGGCACGTGATCGACAAGGTGCTGGTGGATGGCGTGAACAACCCCACCGCAGTAGCGTCGGGAAAATACACCTTCACCAACGTCAACGCCAACGGCCATGCCATCGCCGCCACCTTCGTTCTTGCGCCGGGCGCCTTCAACATCACAGC
>JAPLUJ010000160.1:518-2145 GCA_026397695.1 Verrucomicrobiota bacterium
GGTGATTGTGGATAACGTGAACAACCCAACTGCGGTGGCGGCGGGAAAATACACGTTCACCAACGTCAACGCCAGCGGCCATACCATCGCCGCCACTTTCTTGGAAGTGCCTGTGAACGGGGATGTGAATCTGCGGTACTTTCCGCTCACTGCCGGCCAGCGAGGCACGGTTACCTGTCTGGATAGTCCCTCGATCAGTTATGATATTTACCTGCCGTCAAACTATTCCATCAGTGCTGCGCCGTTGCCAATTCTATATACATTCAGCCCCGGCGGCGGCGGAATGGTGGGGGATTTTCAAAGCGTTTGTGCCAATTTGCAAATCATCACGGTTGGCGTCATCAATTCTGCAAATGGTATAAGTCTTGACATTATCTACAAGGACATGCACGCTGTGACGCGCGATATCCGCCAGCGGGTGGTATTCGACCCGACTGCGGAAATGGCCGCCGGGCTTTCCGGCGGCGGGGTGGCCTGCTACCATTTCAGCCGCTTCCGACCCCAACACGTGGCGGGAATTTTTACGATGGCCGGCTGGATGGGGGTCACAGGTTCTTACTCGCAGTTGTACCGGGTGCAGTACAATCTATTGGTCGCTCGTTCCACCGGCAACGAGGATTCGAAATACTACCTTTCACCCGACAAAAGCTTTCTGGTTTCCTGCGGCGCGGTCGTCAATGACTGGAGTTTCACGGGTGGACATGAGGTCGCGCCGGACAACGTGAAAAACGCCGCCCTCACCTGGATTTTGACCACCCGGACGATGGCAGGGTCGAATGACCGCGCCGATGCCCTTGCGCAAGCCAACAACTGGCGTACGCGGATCAGCGCGGGTGACCGGCAAGCAGTCCTCTATGAAGCGGCCTATGAACTCATGGATAAGCCCCGGAGTTGGTACGCTTATCAGGCACAACTGATTCTGGACAAACTGATGAACGACACCACCTTCCGCACCTTGGACGTTGCCGATATCGCACGGGGTGATTTCGCCAACAATCACTTTTATTATTCCGCCCGTGGCGCGGCTTTGAACAACGACTGGCCGACATATTATGCGTCCATGAAAGCGCTCACCGGCATCATGGCGGTCATTGGTGACCGTTCCGCCGACTTCTATGCGCTGTTGCAACAGTATGGATTCCTCACCCCTGTTCTAACGATTTCCCATGATTCCGGACAACTGAATCTGTCATTCAGCAAGGATACGCCGGGGCTGACATATACGCTGGAAACGAGCCCGAACCTCGGCAACGGCACATGGCAGGAGGTTCCCTACCCGGCGGATACGACGAACACCACCTGGTCCGCCAGATTCAGCATCCCGGAGGGATCACAGCGTGGGTTCTACCGCATACGCACAACACCTACGGTGCCCTAGTTCCGTTGGCTGAGAGTCAACAAACAGTCCGGCCCCATTTGTTCATGCGGCTTAAAGTGGCGCAGCCATCAAGGAGCGCGGACATTGCCTCGCTTTGTTCGCCCTCCGGGCAACCTCAGACCTCACTAAACGACCTCGATAAAGCCGAAGAGGCGAGCAAGTTCAGACTTCCTGATCTCGACATTGAATTGTCGAGGAATTGACGATTATTTCCGGAAAATGACTTGGCACATTTGGGATCTTTGCGGA
>JAPLUJ010000411.1 GCA_026397695.1 Verrucomicrobiota bacterium
ACCTTCGAGGCCATCGGTGTGCCGCAGGCCAAGGTCCGCATCGTCGAAACGGAGGCCATCCGCAAACTCGTCGAAACCAGCAAGAGCGATCTCTTTGCCGAAGGCCTGAAGCGCTCGATCAAACAACCCATTGAAGCGGTGAAGAACATCGTGACCAAACCGGTCGAGTCGGTGAAACAAGCGCCCAAGACCGTGGGGCATTTCTTCAGCAAAATCGGGTCGGCGATTGAGCGGGGTGTGGACAAGGTGGTCGATAGTTCCAACGACAACGAGCCAGCGCCTTCTGCGGGCGAGGTCGGGAGCGGCATTGGCAACGCGGCCAAAAATGCCGCTGGTTTTGACAAGGCAAAGCTCGACACCGCGAGACAACTCGGCGTCGATCCTTACTCGGACAATCCCCGTTTGCAGGAGGAAATGGACAAGGTCACATGGGCATTCTTTGCGGGTGGTCTGCCGTTGCGCATCGGGGCGGCGGCGGCCTCTGCCGGAATCGCGGTTGCCGCCACCAACATGGTTGGCATCCCGGAAGATACCTACGCCCTGACTCAAGCGGAACTGGCCTTGCGCGATGGCAGGGAGCTCAAAGCGATGGGAGTGCGGGCGGACGATATACAAAAGTTTCAAATTCATCGTGCGCTGAGCACCACGCGGCGTCATCGCATCGTCACGGCCCTTGAAACCCTGTCCAAGGCCAAGGGTAGGGGAGATGTCATCGTGCTGGCCAATGCCTGTGTTTCGCCCCAGCAGGCGGATTTCCTCATCGGTGCCCTGGCGATTCTAGCAGAGCGGCAACGCTCTGGTGTGGCGGACTACGTCGCGCTCAAGGTATGCGGCCGTCTTCCATGTGCGACCACGGCGGCGGGGGAATTGCAGGTGCCCGCACCCGTCGACCATGTGACATGGACTGAAGAGGTGGCCGGCTTTGCCAGGCGCGACGATCTGGGTACTTCGACCAAAGTGCTGGTGCACACCGGGACTCTTTCGCAAGCGGCATCCGCCGGCTTGGTGGCTGCGGGCTGGAAGGTCGTCGGCATCGCATATCCATCGCGGTGATATCGCGAGGAAATGGCTTGATTGGTGAAACCCGTTGGGAAACCCATACTCGCCTTTTCGACATCCGCCTTGCTAAACCACCTGCTAATGACGTATCTCCCCCAATCCATGAAATTCTCAGAACTCGCCCTTGGCCAGACGGCCAGCCAAATCATTCATATCACCCCGGAAATGATCACCGGTTTTGCTGACGTCACCGGGGACCATAACCCGTTGCACACCGACCCGGCCTATGCCGCGTCGCGCTTTGGCGGCATCATTGCCCACGGGGTGCTGCTGGTGGGTTTTTTCTCGGCATTGCTGGCGACCCAACTGCCCGGGCCGGGCGCAGTGGCACGGGCGCTAAACGTGCGCTTCAAGGCACCTGCGCGTCCGGGGGATGATGTCCGCATCGAGGTCAAGATCGTCGAGTTGGTGCCGCGAATCCGCAAGGCGGTGCTGGAAGGCCGGGCCTTTGTTGGCGACCGGGTCGTGCTGCACATCACCGCGGAAACGCTGTTAGAGGAGTAGTCGGCACGCCGTATCTCTACTGAGCAGTCCCTGAGTTGGAATATATTCAGTTAGCCGCAAAGAGGCAGAAACCACAAAAAAATGAATACCATCAGGCTTATTGCGTATCTTGCGCATTTTTGCGGCAAAAAAAATACTGTGGGGCAAACCAAGAACTCATCAGTAACATGCGCCGCGCCGCGCGGCCATTCCGGTCGCATCGGAAGGTGCCTGTTGCGAGTGCCGGACGGTGATTCCGTGTGCGCTGCAATCCCTGCGGGATTTGCCTAGAGTCCTTGAAACCGAGAATGTGTTGTCGTTAGGTCAAATTCTTCGTCTTGGGTCTTGGGTCTGGGGCGCAGCCTCGCTAGCTGGAAATATTTCACGCTTCGCTCTGGATTCCCTGGATATATCCTTGCGCGCCGGTCTGCACGTTCGAGGCGTTGGCCTCGTCGGTGTCAATGTGCATG
>JAPLUJ010000653.1 GCA_026397695.1 Verrucomicrobiota bacterium
CCGATCACCACGAAAACTTGTCGGGCCACCGTTCCAAGTTGCCGGTTTCCGCCACGCACGGCGCATCCGGTAAGAACACCGTGGGTTCCCATCCGAGTTCCAGCCCTACTCGCTCCAAGGACGCCAGCGTTGCCGAAAGGTCGGCGGCGAACCCGACCCCGCGGTTGTGGCGGCCGTTCACATAGATGCCCGTGGGCCGCATGCGGATATGCTCGCGCCAGTCCAGGGATTTGATGTCGTCTTCAGTGTAATCGGCGGCCATGGGAAATTTGTTTCGGATTTCCTAAACGATTTCCGCCGCCGATGCAAGGGCGGCCTGCGCGGCGGCGTGCGCGAGGACGCGACAGGCCTGCCGGGTGCGCCGCCCTCGGCGATGGAACGGGTTTTGCCAATTATTGTGTCGGAAGGATATCTTGACAAAACGGGCGGGGTGCTATTTTCGCGTTTGACGGATTTTTCCATGGAAGTAACTCTGGATTTCGCAATCACCCCCGGCCATCAAGCCGCAGCACGCAAGACGCGGCTAACAATGGAAGCACTACCCAAGGAAAACAAGAAACCGGAAGTTGGATCTGAAAGGATGGAAAGTCTGAAAAAACGTGAACGAATCCAGATGGCGTTGAGCCACGAAACGCCGGACCGGTGTCCGATGCAAATCAGTTTCACACCGGAGTTTGCCGTGCGGTTGCGTGAAAACATGGGGTTGACCGGTGCGAACGATCACAACCCGCACGGCGGCGGCAACACCTATGTGTTGGAGCGCGCGCTCGGCCAGGATATGTTGATCACCAGCGTCGGCTGGGCCAACGGCTATTACCAGTCGAAGCAACCGTACGTGGACGAATGGGGTGTCGGTTGGACCCCGTGCGAGTACTCGACGCCGTTCGGCAAGGGGCACTACACCGAGATTTCCAGCCACCCGCTGGCTGATGAGGACGCCATCCGCACTTACCGGCCACCGGATCCGAACCGACCGGAGTTGTACCGGGACGCAGCGTGTCTGGTGCGCGATTTAAAACAGGAGTACTTCATCGTCGGCGCAACCGTGACGACTATTTTCGAGACTGCCTGGGCGTTGCGTGGACTGGAAACATTACTAATGGATTTGGTGACCGACCTCGACCTCGCCAAGGCCATCTTGGAAATTCCCTTCCGATATCACCTGACTGCTGCGAAGAAACTCGTCGAGTTGGGCGTGGACGCCATCTGGGTCGGTGACGACGTCGGCGCGCAAAACGCCATGGCGATATCGCCGGAGTTGTGGCGCAAACTGTTCAAGCCGATGTGGGCGGAGTACTTCAGCACCCTCAAGCGGATCAATCCCAACCTGAAGATCATCTACCATTCCGACGGCGTGATTGACCCGATCATCCCGGACATGATCGAGGTCGGCTTGGACGTGCTGAACCCGGTCCAGCCGGCCTGTATGGATCCGGCGGCATTGAAGAAGCGCTTCGGCAAGAACCTCTGTTACTGGGGTTCGATTGACGAGCAACACACATTGCCATTCGGCAAACCCGCCGACGTGCGACGGGAAGTGCTCACCCGTCTCGACACCATCGGCAAGGGCGGCGGCCTGATCATCGGCCCCACCCACCACGTCCAACTCGACACACCCATGGAGAATTTTTGGGCGATGGTCAACACCATCCGAGAGACAGCCTGTTCTTGATGCCACTAACAGCACCGCGCAACCCAAAACCATATAGACAAAACATCCCAGGAAAGATGGCACACATGTCAGAACCCATGATAATCACCATCATCGGAGCCAGTGGTTGGTACGCATTCGATATGTATCGGCGGGTGTTCGCCGACGCGCGGATGCGACCGGTCCAACTCCGCATCTGGAGTCGCAGCGCTCAGACCAGCGACGCCATCGGACGGATGCTCGGATACGTGAGCAAGGAAACCGGCATCCGTGACGCGGACTATGTGTTTTGCACAGACCGTAAAGAGGCTTTGCGCGGAGCGCACTATGTGCTGTTTGCGGCATGCGTGGATTACCCGCGCGTCCGCGTGCAGGACACGGAAGTATGCGAGAAGCACGGCATCTATCCGCTGGAGGCCGAGACGATGACGCCAGGCGGGCTGATGAACACCTTCCGGCACGCTCCAATCGCCCTCGCCGTCGCACGCGAATTGGAAGAGGTGTCGCCGAACGCTACCATCATCTGCGTCGTCAACCCGCTGGCCCGTTTGTGCGATGCGCTCAACCGCCACTCGAAGATCCGCTTCATCGGCCACTGCGACGGCATCGTGCATACCCGCTTTGATCTGAGCACTGCGATGGGACTTAACCCGGACGATGTGGAGGTGATCGCGGGCGGCGTCAATCACCTGACTTTCGTCCTGAAGTTGTGGCACAAGCGCACCGGAGAGAACCTGCTGCCACGCATCCCGGCGGCCCTGCCGCACATTCGCCAGAACGGGCCGTTCGGCTTCCGTTTCTCCAACGTCGTTTACAAGTTGCTCGGCTACTACCCGTCGCCGGGCGACAACCACATCGCCGACCAACTGCCGTTTGTCAGCCGCGCCATGCAACTAGCCACGCCGATCCCCAAGCTCGACATGGCGTTTCCGCCCGCCGACATGATGAAGGCCGGGCTGGCGGCTAACACCAACAGCGTCGTCTCCGTCGGCGAACGCATCCGCGATCCGAAAGGGAAGCATTGAACATTCCTAACAACGGCCACATCACCAATCTGCCAGCCAACTCGATTGTGGAGGTGCCGGGCGATATTGACACCGCCGGTCCGCGCGGCTACTCCATCGGCGCGCTGCCCGCGCCCATTGCCAGCCTCTGCCAACGCATGCTCGTGGCGCACGAATCGGCGGTGGAGGCATGCGTGCACACCGACCGCGCGGCCGCGCTGCGCTCGCTCGCGTTCGAGCCGACCGTTAGAGATCTTTATGGGCTCGAGGATCTGCTGGACGATCTGCTGACGGTCAACGCCCGTTATCTCGGACCGGAGTTTGTCGCCAGGATGAAAAAGCGCGATTCTTCCATGTGCGTCGCGCTGGTGGATCCGGCACCCGACAATCCCATGCGGCCCGATGCGCCGCTGCCCCCTGG
>JAPLUJ010000698.1 GCA_026397695.1 Verrucomicrobiota bacterium
AGGTGACGCCCGGATCAACCGTGAATTGAAACGAGAGCGCATTGGCATCATAAGTGTTCTGTCCCGACAGGGTTGTCAGCAAAGAGTTTGAGCCGCTTGCGGGTTGGGGCAAGCTGTTGGAGAAATTGTTCGCTGTGTTGCTGAACGGAATGTTGGAACTACCGCTGGTCAGGAAGATCCCGTCGCCCAAGTTCAAGGTCGGGGTGGAACCCGAACTCGGTGCCAGGGAGAAGCCGGTATAGGTGGCTGCCTGCGTCAGGTTCGCATTCGTAGTGCCTTGGTAGCCGATCGAGCCGGCGACGACGTTGATCCCGCTGGCCGGGGCTAGTACGGCGGCGGTGAGGGTATTGCCGGCGACCGGTGCGCTTACGGATCCGTCAATAAGTGTCAAACTCAATGCGCTTGCCTGACCTGTAAGCAAGCCCATCACACAAAGGCTGACGATGTCTGTTGCTGTTTTCAATTGTTTCATGGTTGTTAGATGGTTGGGTGGTTTCTTCATGGGGCGACTCTTACCGCCCCTGGGCAGGTAAACCGCTTTCGCCGATCTAATAAGCAGGTTTCGTGCCAAAATAAATTTTAGCTTTTCAACCAATTGATTTTGTGGTTGTTATGAGAAAAATAAAAATTCCGAGACGGGTTTGCTGTGGCATGTTGGAAAGTTTCCCAGCAGTGGGTGTAAACAATGCCGACGGTCATTTGTTCTCTTCGTCCACCGGCTTGGTGAGTTCCTCGAGGGTGGCCTTGGCTTTGGCGGCATCGGCTTCCGGGAGTTTGGCTTGGAGCGCCTGGGTGAGCGTCTGGCGGGCCTCGAAGGGGTGTTTGGTGGCCGCTTGGGACATGCCGAGAGCGAACAGTTCACGGCCGGTGAGCGCTCGTTTGGCGGAGAGTTCTTTGAGGAGTTGGGCGGCGTAGTCGAACTGGCCCTTGCGGAAATTGATGAGGCTCAGGATGCCGCTGAGGTTGGGATCATTCTGGAGCCGCTCGCGTGCGGCATTGGCGAGTTTTTCCGCCGCCTCAAGCTGCTTGGGATCATCGAGGTAAACCCGGGCGAGGGCGATGCGGGCGGGGTCGAACTGCGGGAAGACCTCGAGTACCTTGTCGTAGCTTGCCACCGGGCTTTCGCCAGCTTTTTCCTGCAGCGCGGCCCGGATCATCAGGGCGGGAACATAAGTGGGGCTGGCCGCCAGCTTCTTTTCGACCAGCGCCGGGATGGCGGCATCGGCCACCGCATGCGGCTCGGTGAGGGCGAGGAAGTCCTTGGCGTCGGCCGCCCGGGCGGAATCGCCCTGAGCAAGCTTGCTCATGACGGCGCGGGCGTCGGTCGCGCGCCCCATGCTGTAGGCGGCCCAGGCGAAATCCGCTTGGACGCCAGCGTCCGCCGGGAGTTTGCGGGCGGCTTCCTGGAGCAGGTTGTAGGCTTCCTCGTGCTTGCCGAGGCGGAAATTCGCCGCGCCGAGCACGGCGGCCGCGCGCGGGCTTTGCGGGGCTGCCTTGTGGGCCTGGCTGGCAGCCTCGAGGGCTTTGTCGGGCTGGTTCAGGACGGTGGCGTAGAGCTCCGCCAGCCCGAGATGGGCGGCTTCGATTTGCGGGTTGATGGCCAGCGCTTTCTGATAGGCGGTGGCGGCCTCTTCCGGGCGGCTGGCGGCGGCGAGTTTTTTAGCCTGGAAGAGGATCAGCACCACGTCCTTGGGGTCTTTCTTCACTTGTGAATCAAGGGCGGCGAGATCCAGCTTTTCACCGTCGCGCAGGGTGGCGAGACGGCGCTCCGCGTCGGATTTTTCAGGGAATTCGCCGGGGATCTTCAGGGCCTTTTCAAGGATGGCAACAGCTTCCGGGAGTTGATGCATCATGTAGTGGGTCATCGCCAGATGGTATTGCACGGTAGCTACTTGGGGCAGTTCCGTAGCCGCCTCCAGCAGGAGCGTCAAAGCCTCGCTGTAACTGCCACGCAGCCATTCAACCCAGCCAAGCGTGTCACCGATGGCCGGAGCTTTGGGGGCGAGCGAGCGGGCCTTGCGGGCGTTCTCCAGTGCTTTGTCGAGATTGCCGGAAGGTGTCGCGTCGATGCAGGCGAGATTGTTGTAGGCGGGGGCGAAGTTGGGAGCGATTTTGACCATTTCCTCGAAGCTGGCGCGGGCCTCGTCGATGCGGCCGAGTTTCTGGAGCAGGATGCTGAGCTGCATGCGCATGGGGATATTGCTGGGAGCGGTTTTCAAGAGTTCTTGCAAGCGTAGGACGGCCTGCTCCGAACGTCCGCTGTCGATTTGGATTTGAACCAGTATGCCGTAGGTCGTCAGGTCTTCCGGATTGAGTTCAATGGTTTTCAGGGCCAATGATTCGGCGGTCTTGAAGTCTTTTTGGATGAAGCAGAGGCCGGCCTTGAGGCCATGCGCCTGTGCGGATTCCGGGTGGGCGGCGAGGTAGGCATCGGCACGCGCCATGGCCTCGGCGTTCTTGCCATCATCCTGGTCGATGGCGATGAGTTGGGAGATGAATGCCAGATTGTCCGGAACGAGTTTCAAACCGCTTTCGAATGCCGCGCGTGCCTCGGTGATTTTTTTCTGGGAGACGAGGATTTGGCCGAGTCGCAGTTGCAAGACCGGTTCCTCGGGAGCTGCGGCGATCTGTTTTTTGAGGACCGCGACGGCATCATCGACGCGGTTGGCGGCGCGGTATGCCTGGACGAGGAGATCCTCAGCCGTGCGGTTGGCAGGATCGGTGGCAAGGAGGGCCTCGATGGAGCGGATCGCCTCTGCCGGTTGGCCTTCCTTGAGATGGAGGGACGCGCGCATCAGGATCACCTGTGGTGCCCCCGGGGCAAGAGTGAGCACACGGTCCAGCGCATCGGCCGCCTTGCGGAAATCGCCCGCCACGAGGTAGGTTTTGCCAAGGGCGAGTTCCAACTGCGGGCGGGACGGGAAGGTCTTGGTTATTGCCTCAAGCAATTCGACCGCCTTGGCGTGTTCCTGCTGCCTGACCCAGATCTCTGACTGGAGCACACCGGCTTCGATATCGAGCGGACTTTTTTCCAGAACCTTGGCCAAATACCCCGCAGCCTCGGTATCGTTTTTCGCGGCGATGGAGATCTGGGCGAGCAACCGCCAGTTCGGCAGGTAATCCGGGGCGGCCTCGGTCGCTTTTTTCAGCAACGCCACCGCTTCGTCATTGCGCTTGAGTTCCACCAGCAGCCTGGCATAAGAAATCGTTTCGGTCGAGTGGTGATCCGCTAGTTCAGCGGCTTTTTTCAGACAATCGAGCGCTCTATCAGGTTCTTTGCTCTTGGCGAAGAATGTCCCTTGCAGGGCGCGGGCGCGGGCGTATTTCGGATCGGCTTCAATGGCGCGATCAATGAGTTTGGCGCCGGCATCGAGTTGACCGCGGCGGAGTTCGATGAGCGCGGAGGCTAGCAGGACGGGTGCCTGGTCAGGCGATTTCACCAGGGCGAGCCGTTCCTCGCACTCGGTCATGGCCTCTGGTGTGAGCGAGGTTTCGGCGAAAAGCAGCAGGGCCTCGCCATCGGACGGGGAGCGGTCGAGCACTTCTAGCAGCTCCTTGCGGCTGTCGCCGATGAAGCCGAGTTCGAACAAGGCCTGCGCCAGAGCGGTGCCTATTTCATTATCCTGAGGGAGTTTTTGTTTCGTCGCGATCAATATGCGGGCGGCGTCGAGCATCGCTCCCTGGCGCACCAAAATCATGCCGAGCCCCTTGATCGCCTCGGGATCACCGGGCTTGGTTTCGAGCACGTTTTTGAATTCAATCTCGGCCGCCGCATAGTCGTCCTTCGCGAAATACTCTTTGGCGGAGCTGAGCTTGCTCTCGGCTTTTTTGGCCTTGGAGCAGCCGGACGGGAGGATGACAAGCAACAGTGTGGCGGCTGCAGCACTTAACAGTCGTTGGGCGATTTTCATGGGTAGCAGGTGACTTGTGACAGCAGGGATTCCATCATGCCCGGCTTGGAAAGCCAGCACGGATTTCGGTTGCGGTTGCGCCGCCCGGTGTTTCGGTGTTTCGGTTGAAGAGAGAAAGGATCAGTCGCTTCGCACTGGTCCTTTCTCTCGTCTCTTACCGACCCACCGAAACACCGGCCGCGCAGCGGCACCGAAACACCGATCACAGCGGCGATGGGAACAGGGCCGACGCCTTCTCAAGGGTGGTCCGGCAGGCTCAGCAGAAACCGCCAGGCGGGCAGCACTTCGACGAGTCCCAGCCCGGTTTCAATTCGCTCCTCCTCATTCCGTGTCACGATGGTTCCTGCCTTCAAGCCGAGTTCCGCCATGGCTTCGATCAGCGCGGCGATCTCCCGTTTCCTCGCCGCCGCGTCCGCCAGGGACTCGCATACCTGAACCAGGCGGCGGGGTCGGCCGCGCGGGGAGACGATGAAATCCACTTCCCGGCCAGTCCGGGTCTTGTAGTAGAAAATCTCGGCATCTAGCCGGCGGAGGGCGGTGAACACAAGGTTCTCAAGGTGATGGCCTGAGTTGACCAGGATCCCCGATGAGACCGAGCGGACCAGCGCGTGATCAATGCAATAGATCTTCTTCGCGTTGGCGTTGCTGCGGGCGAGCGAGGCATCGAAGACCCGCACCGTGAAGAGGAAATACGCGTCTTCAAACCACGAGAGAAAGTCCGCGACGGTGGCCTTGGGAACCTTGTGACCCAGCGACTTGAGATAGCCTGTGAGGCGGTTCACCGAATAAAGCGACGACGTGTTATCCACCAACGAGTGCGCCAGATCGATCACCGCCCGCGGGTGGGAGACGTCATGCCGCTCGACCAAATCCCGGAATAGAATGGTCTGGAAGTACTCTTGGTGGGTCTTGACCCGCAGCCTCGGACTCATCCCGACGACCTCGGGAAAACCGCCGGTCTCCCAATAT
>JAPLUJ010000121.1 GCA_026397695.1 Verrucomicrobiota bacterium
CGCAATGTGTCCGGCAAGGATCTGACAAACCTGGCGGTGGTGGATCTGTTGCCGGCGGGATTCGAGGTGCTAGCCGGTGATTTGAATTCCGGTGCCAACACGGTTGCGGGCACGGACTTCGCCGAGTTGCGTGAGGACCGCACGCTGTTTTTCCTGGGACTCGCGGCGAACGCCGAGTGGTCGGTCAAATACCGCATGAAAGCCTTGTGCGCCGGTGCTTTTGCCGTGCCCTCCGCTCTAGCAGAGGACATGTATGATCGCGGGCTGCATGGCGTTTCCGCGCCCGGTCGGATAGAAATCGCTCCCGCGAAATGAACTCCGGGAGGCACAGGAGACGGCGCGTGCTGGTGGCCTGCGGTGGCTGCCTGCTGGGGTTAAGCATCATCTGGTGGCTGCTGCCACAGCCGCAGATCTATCGTCCGGATGTCAGTTGGTCGCGCGCGGTGATGGACCGGCATGGCACGTTGTTACATCTATCCACTGCGGCCGATGGTCGCTATCGGCTGCGCACTTCGCTCGGGGACGTGAATCCACAATGGATCGAGGCGACCTTGGTGAAGGAGGACCGCTGGTTCCGTTGGCATCCGGGAGTCAATCCAGTGGCATTGATGCGCGCCGTTTGGGGTTCCGTCACCGGCCATCCCGCGGGTGGCGCATCCACCCTCACCATGCAGGTGGCGAGGATGCGCTGGAATCTGGAAACCCGCACGGTTACCGGGAAAATATCGCAGATTTTCCGCGCGCTCCAACTCGAACGCCATTACTCGAAAAACCAGATTCTCGAAGCCTATTTCAACCTCGCGCCATATGGCGGAAATGTTGAAGGCGCGGGTGCGGCGGCCTGGCTGTGGTGCGGGCGCGCTGCTGCGCAAGTCACCCGGCGCGAGGCGGTCGCGTTGAGTGTCATTCCGCAAAGTCCGGCCACGCGCCATCCGGGATTTCCGCGGGATAGCGGGCGTATCGCTGCGGCGCAAGGCCGTCTATCAGCCATGCTGGAGGAGCAATCCTCGATGCGCGGCGATTCTCTAGCAGCGGCTTTTACCCTGGTTCCACCCGGGCCGCCGCCGCACGCCGCGCCGCACCTTTGCCGCCGCTTGATGCACACAACTTCATGCGGGTCGATCCGCAGCACCTTGGACCTTGGCATGCAACAGGAAATCGAACGCGGCATCGAGGTCCACCTGCAACACACCCGCGAGCAGGGCATCGTCAATGCTTGCGCCATCCTCGTGCACGCTCCATCCCGCGAGGTGCTGGCATATGTGGGTTCCGCCGATTATGGTGACCGCGACATTCTCGGCATGGTGGACGGTTTGCGGGCGCTGCGCTCACCAGGTTCCGCGGTGAAACCCTTCGTTTATGGGCTCGCGCTCGACCAAGGGCTCATTCATCCGCGCTCGCTGCTCATCGATGGACCGATGGTTTTCCATGATTATAATCCGGAAAATTTCGAAGGTGAGTTCATGGGGCCGATCCATGCCAATGACGCGCTGGCCCGCAGCCGCAATC
>JAPLUJ010000397.1 GCA_026397695.1 Verrucomicrobiota bacterium
ACTCAGGTCCAGCACTTTGAAGATAAATTGAATTTCAACCACGGATGGCACGAATGATCACGGATATAGGGTAAACACCTCCACTCTGCCCATTTTATTTATCCGTGTAAATTCGTGAAATCCCTCCGGGGCGTAGGCCCCTCAGGGCCGGAGGCCGTGGTCAAAATCTTCTCTTGCGGTTCGCGTCCGGGTTGCACCCCCTGTAAAACGGGTGCTGAGTAGCAATCAAAAATCAAAATTCAGGAATCAAAAATCAAACATCTCCAGCCGTAATGCATTGCCCGGCTCAGCCAATCGCCCTATCAGCGATCATGTCCCTGGCCGGTCATGGGGACGAAGCGCACGGGCAGCACGGCGCATTGCGTGACCATGCCGCGCTGTTTTTCCAGCACGTAGAGTTTCTGATCCTGCGGCGGGCCGACGGGAATGAGCATGCGACCGCCATCCTTGAGTTGGTTAACCAACGGTTGCGGGATGTGTTCCGGCGCGCAGGTGACGATGACTGCGTCGAACGGGGCCTGTTCCGGCCAACCTTGGTAGCCATCGCCACTGCGGACAAAAACATTGGCGTAACCCAGGCGCTGGAGATCGGCGGCAGCCCGCGCGGCCAAGGGCTCGATGATCTCTATCGAATAAACATGCCGGACCAACTGCGCGAGCACGGCGGCCTGATAGCCGGAGCCGGTTCCGATTTCCAACACGTGGTGGGTGGGATGCGGCCTGAGTTGCTCGGTCATCAACGCCACGATGTACGGCTGGGAAATCGTCTGGCCGTGGCCAATTGGCAATGGACCGTCATCATAGGCCAAGTGGCGCTGCGATTCAGGCACGAATTCATGTCGCGGCACGGCTGCCATGGCCTGTAAGACCCGGTGATCGGAAATACAGCGGGTGGGCGTGGCGAGTTGCCCTGCCACCATGCGGGCGCGGGCAATCGCGAAGCTGGCTTCGTCGGTCTTGGTGGTTTTCATCGCGGGTAGATGACTGGCAATCGCAGCCGTAGAATCCGCCTGCCAGAGCGAGATATCCAAGCATTTTTTTTGCATGGGTTATGTGTGATTGAAACGTTGCGTTGTCACGGGTTGGCTGCTTTAGTGCGGTCCATGACATCAGGGCGTGTGGTGATTGTTGGCGGCGGGGTGATTGGCTTGTGTTCGGCTTACTATGCCTTGAAGCGCGGGTTTTCCGTTACCGTCATCATGCGCGAGGATGTGGGCGGCGATCTTTGTTCGCTGGGCAACTCGGGCATGATCGTGCCGAGCCATTTCATCCCGCTCGCCGCACCGGGCATGATTGCCAAAAGCCTGCGCTGGATGATGAATCCCGAGAGTCCGTTCTTCATCCGTCCGCGATTGAATATGGATCTGCTGCGTTGGGGGTGGTTGTTCTATCGACACTCGACCGAACGGCACGTGGCGGCCGCGCGTGAATTATTGCGCGACTTGCATCTGGAAAGCCGACGCTTGTTCTGCGAACTCGCCGCCCACGAGGATTTCGGCTTGGTGCGCCGCGGCATGTTGATGCTGTGCAAAACGGCCCAAGGGCTGCATGAGGAAGCGCAAGTCGCCGCCGCCGCCCATGAAATCGGCCTGCACGCGGAGGTGCTCGATGCCGCGGCCTGCGCCAAGTTGGATGCCGGCGTCACGATGGATGTGACGGGCGCGGTGTATTTCGCGCAGGATTGTTATCTCGATCCCGCACGCTTCATGCAGACGATGCGGCGGAAATTGTTAGAACTCGGCGGCACCATCGCATGCGGAGTCACCATCGACATGCTTGAAACGCGCAACCGCAAGGTGACCGCAGTCGCTGGCAACGGTCGGCGTTTCGAAGGCGATAAATTCGTCATCGCGGGCGGTGCGTGGAGTGCCGGGCTGCTGGGTTCCATCGGTCTGCGGCTGCCGCTGCAGGCGGGAAAGGGTTACTCGATCACCTTGCCAACGCCACCGGAAATGCCCCGCCTGTGCTCGATTCTAACAGAGGCGAAAGTGGCGGTCACCCCAATGGGCAACCGCCTGCGCTTCGGCGGCACCATGGAAGTCGGTGGGCTCGACCTCTCTATCAACCTGCGGCGGGTGCACGGCATCGTGAAATCCGTGAACGCGTATTTCCCGGAATTCCCCGCATGCGTTTTTTCCAACATCAAGCCATGGGCAGGTTTGCGTCCGCTGGCGCCGGATGGCCTGCCATATCTCGGCCAAGTCACCGGACTCACGAATCTGATAGCCGCCTGCGGGCATGCGATGATGGGTGTCAGCCTCGGCCCGGTGAGCGGCCGTCTCGTCGCCGACCTGCTCGCCGGAGACACCCCGTTCCGGCCGATCGATGCCATCGCACCGGATAGATTTTGAGCGCAGCCGCCGGCAAATTCGTGGTTTCGCAGTTTTTTCAGCACAAGAAACCTGCGGATTTGAGCGGCGGATTGGAGTTGCGGATTTATTGAACAGGAGCCCGACCCGCCGTGTGTACGGATTTTAAAAGGATATCGGATTTCGGGCTTGGCGTACAGGAGCCTGCGTCCGCAGGCTTTTCACGGCATCAGGGCAAACTCGATTCTCTGGGCTTGACTTTACCGGACGGTGCGCTAGGAAACCCGGCCATGCACAACTACGTGATCCTCTCTTTCATCCTCGCGGCAACACGTCTGCTGGCCGCCGACCCGACCCCCGGCAAACAGGTCGAACAAACCCTCAAGCTGGAGGGCAAGGAGATCTCGTATCTGCTGTACCTTCCAGCCAATTATAGTGCGACCAGCAAAGTGCCCCTGATGTTGTTTCTACACGGCAGGGGTGAAAGCCAGGGACCATTGAGCGTTGTGGCGAAATGGGGGCTGCCCGCCCGGGTTGAGCACGGTTATGCGTACCCATTCGTGATCGCCTCCCCACAATGTCCGACCAATGAGTTCTGGGACCAAGCGAATCAGCAGCAATTGCTGCTCGGCCTGTTGGACCACTTGGTCAAGACCATGTCAATCGACGCCGACCGTGTTTATCTAACTGGTTTGAGTATGGGTGGATACGGTTCATGGAGGCTGGCGGCGGATCATCCTGAGCGTTTTGCGGCAGTCGTGCCCATCTGTGGCGCAGGCAACCCGGCGGATGCGGAGAAGCTGAAGCAACTGCCGATTTGGGCGTTTCATGGCAATGAAGACAGGGTCGTGCCGTTGCAGAAGTCCCAGGAAATGGTGGAGGCGATTACCAAGAGCGGTGGTGCCAAAGTTCGGTTCACCATTTTAGAGCACATCGGTCACCATTCGTGGGATGCAGCGTATGCGTCTCCGGATCTCTACGAGTGGCTGGCGCGGCAGACCGCATCGCAAAACAAGCTCCCGAAATAGGGGGGGGATATGGAGTTCTCCATATATCACCACTTCCAGATGCATCAGGACGAGTGTGGATCACGAACGGGTGATCGCGGGTGCCGGGCGCCGCGAATCCAGGAAGTGGCGGAGTGTTAGAACGGGGTGCCGCCAGAGCATGCGCGGTCCGGCGTAACGCATCACCCGCTTGATTTCATCCCGCATGCGCGCCTGATAGCAGTGCACGGGACATTTGGCGCACACCGGTTTTGCCCCCCCGAACCGGCAGCGTTCCAGCCGGGTCGTCGCGTAATCCAACAAGGCGCGACATTGCCCGCACAGCGGATCGACACATCCATGCACGCCACGGCAATAACAATCGAGCATGGCCGCGACCGTTTGTCGTTCACGTGAGAGGCGTGGATCCATCATAACCGAGTCATGGGATAAACTGTTAATCTGGCAGGCGATGCTCAATGCTTGGGCGTCGGCGGCTTGAGGCTTTTGACCAGCGTGAGGGACCGGTCTTGCGACCATCCGTGAGGATTGCGGTGCAAGGCGAAGAGTTGATCTTTGACGATGCGGAACAGATAGAAAGTGCCGCCGCCAATGGATCCTGCGGAGAACACGTCGAAGGTGCGAATTTCTTTGG
>JAPLUJ010000260.1 GCA_026397695.1 Verrucomicrobiota bacterium
CCGGCCCGCCAGCGGAACCCACAGTTGCCAGAGCAGCGTCCCTGCCCGGTCTGCAACGGCAAACGCCTCAAGCCGGAGTGGCTGGCGGTGCGCCTCGAAGGGGCCGGCGCACGTTGGTTAGGCATTCAGGATTTCTGTGCGCTCGGGGTGACGGATGCAATCCAATGGCTGGACGGCATCCACATCGATCCCTCAATGGCGGAGGTGTGCCAACGCCTCGTGCAAGACGTGCGCACGCGCCTCGCATTTCTAGCGGAAGTCGGGCTGGACTATCTCACTCTCGAGCGAGCGAGCGGCACGCTCTCCGGCGGCGAAGCCCAGCGCATCCGTCTCGCCACTCAACTTGGTGCGGGCTTGTCCGGGGTGATCTACGTGCTCGACGAACCGAGTGTCGGTCTGCACGCGGTGGATACCGGGCGCTTGATCGGCGCGCTGACCAGACTGCGCGATGCAGGCAACACCGTGGTCGTTGTCGAACATGACGAGAACATCATCCGCGCCGCCGATCACGTCATCGACCTCGGTCCCGGCGCTGGCGCGGCGGGTGGTTTGGTGTTAGGCGCGGGCCCGCCGTTAGATATCACCTCCGCCACCGGCCAGTGGCTGCACCGCAGGCAGCAAACCGTTGCCGCAAGGTCTGCGAGAATAACAGGAGAAGGAAATGGCGTTGCGCTTTCCGTAGGCTCACCTGCTGCGGCGGCAACTGCGGATATGCGTCCCTGCCTGGCGCGGCAATCGCTGGTCATCCGCGGCGCGCGCGAACACAATCTCAAGAACCTCGATGTCACCATTCCGTTAGGGAGGATCGTGGGTCTCTGCGGCCCGAGCGGCAGTGGCAAATCCACCCTTGCCGATGATATCCTGCGGCGCGTGCTGGTGCGGCATTTCCATGGATCCGGCGAGACTCCGGGGCAGCACGACCGCATCGATGGCCTGGACCTGATAGGAAAATGTGTGGTGGCCGACCAATCGCCGATTGGCCGCAGCCCGCGCTCGAATCCGGCAACCTTCACCGGCGCGTTTGATCTGATCCGCGCATTGTTCACCCAGCTCGCGCTTGCCAAGCAACGCGGCTACGGTGCCGGGCGTTTCAGTTTCAACGCGGCGGGCGGACGATGCGAACGCTGCCAGGGCAACGGCCGCCTGAAGATCGAAATGCACTTTCTAGCAGATGTGTGGATCACCTGTCCCGCCTGTGCCGGGCGGCGCTTCAACCGCGAAACCCTCGAGGTCACCTACAAGGGCAAGTCCATCGCCGATGTGCTCAACCTGTCGGTGAGCGAGGCGCTGGTTTTGTTCCGCCCGATTCCCAAACTGCGGCACATTCTCGCCATCCTCGATGAACTTGGACTCGGCTATCTGATCCTCGGCCAAGCCGCCAACACGCTCTCGGGTGGCGAGGCCCAACGCCTCAAAATCGCCCTCGAACTAGCCCGCCCGCAAGCACCCCATACCTTGTATATCTTCGACGAACCGACCACCGGCTTGCATTTCGGCGATGTGGAACGGCTCTTTGGCGCGTTCGTGCGCCTGCGTGATGCCGGGCACAGCGTGTTGGTCATCGAGCATCACCTCGAGGTGATTGCGGCGGCGGATTGGGTGATAGAACTCGGTCCCGGTGGCGGTGTGCACGGCGGAAATCTGGTGGCCGAAGGGCCGCCTGCGCGGATCCGCCGACATCCGGACTCGCCGACCGGCCAAGCCATGGTGCGGGCCGCGCGGTGCCGTTAGATCCGCTCCCGCCAACCTGGCAAACACCCGAATCTCAAGAAATCCTTGGATCCTGGCAATTTCCGGTGGACAATCCGGCGCTC
>JAPLUJ010000585.1:0-8641 GCA_026397695.1 Verrucomicrobiota bacterium
CCGACACCCCGCTCAAGCTGGCAGGAACGGTTTCAGATACGAACGCCGACCCATTCCAAATCTTCCCCCACGCCACCACTGTGGTATTGGTTTTCAAGGCCACCGCGTGATCGCCACCCGCCGCAATCGCCGTCACTCCGGTCAAGGCGGCGGACGGAATGGTGGTTTGACCATTGGCATTGTCGCCCCACGCCACCACTTGACCATTGTTCTTCAAAGCCATTGTGAAATCCCCACCCGCCGCAATGGCGGTGCCCTTGATGTCTAGAGGGGCAAATGTCAAGGCGACCCCGCTAGTCAGGACGGTATTCACATTGGGAACCGAGAGGGTGACTATCAGGCCGGTCACATCCTTGCTGACCACCTTCGCATTGACGCCGACTGTCAGTGCCGGTCCGGTGACCAACATCCCGGGGACAATACCGGTATTCACGGCAGCGAGAGTCACCGTTGAATTGGATGTGCCCGCAGGAAAGGGACTGATGTTCAAGGTCGCAGTCGCCGCGACAGTGGCCAAGCCGGCAGTTTGCCCTTCCACATTGCGTCCCCACGCCACCACCGTGCCATCGTTCTTCAAGGCCACGGCGTGCTCATTACCCGCCGAGATCGCCACGATGGCTGGGGGGGTAAATGTTAAATTTGCAGTAATATCAGAAGCATTCGTGTTGACAGCATTAGGAACTGATAGCGTCAGGACAAAAGGCGCGGAAGCTGTCTTACTTACAACGATTGCTCCAGCGCCAACCGTCCCGGGCGGTCCAGTGACTGCCATCCCCACATTAACGAGGGCAAAAGAATTATTAGTAATAGTATTGACCGTGCCGGCGTGATTAGGCGGCACGGTTGCTGGTCGTACTATCGGGGCCAAGCCGGTTGGCAAGGTTGTTTGACCGGAGGTATTGTCACCCCATGCCACCACCGAGCCATCGTTCTTCAAGGCCACGCTGTAATAATAGCCCGCTGCAATCGCCACGACACCGCTGGAAAAGGTCAATTGTGTGGGAGTAAGGACGGTATTGGTATTGGCAACGGAAAGCGTCACGGTCGTGCCGACAACACTGGAAACTTTCGCCCCGGTGCCCACCGTACCGCCCGGGCCGGTGACGGACATGCCCACCACAATGTCGGGGTTGGCGGCAGCGAGAGTCACGGTGTTGATCGAACCGTTGGTATTGGCGGGTATGGTTGCGCTCACCGCTGACAAAGTGGTCAGACCGGCGGGAATGATCGATTGCCCCAAATTGACGGTACCAGCCACGTTCGTTCTGCCAGCTCCCCAAGCCATCACGGTGCCATCGCTCTTCAAGGCCAGGGTATGCACACCACCCGCCGCAATGGACTTCACCCCGACGATGGAAAATGTTAATGGCAGGGTATTCGTGATCGCACTTGTATTAGGAACGGAAAGGGTCACCGCCGTAGTGACAACGCTTAGAACGACGGCTCCAGTACCGATGCCAACTCCGGTGACTGACATGCCCGGAACAATCGCGGCATTGGCCGCACCGAGAGTAATGGTGAAGGCATTGGCGGCACCCGTTGCGGTCGCCGTGACGGAGGTGGTCGTTTGTCCATAGGTGTTGGAGCCCCAAGCCACCACCGTGCCATCGTTCTTCAAGGCCACGCTGTGATAAGCACCCCCGGAAATGGCCGTCGTCACGCCGCTCAGGCCGGCAGGAATGATCGACTGTCCGTATTGCGGGTCAACATTGGTGTTGGTCTCACCCGCACCCCACGCCCCAACTCCGCCGGGGGCCGCCGCATCCACCGTCAGCGTGGCCACACCGAAAATCAACAAAGAAGAAACCGAGCAAAGAATCCCATGGCATGTTTTCATAAGGTATTTCGTGAAATAATCCGTGACGAGTTGTCGGCGGCAATCTTTCACAATCATTCCTTTTGACAATCTTTTTTTTGACCTTTTTCCAGCGCCCACCCACAACCGGTTACGCGACTGCGTTTCCGCCGTGAAAACACCGCGCTCATGGGCCCCGCTCCAGCGCAACCGGGCGTTCCCGTCCCATCCCCACCACCCCGGGACATCCTGATGTCCGTGGGAGCCGCGTTTTCCTCCGGAGAGGAGAGGCGTCCACCTGGCGGGACTACGAACTTCCGGGATGCGGATGGGATGCTGGAATGCGTCACGGGCACGGCGGCAAATTGTTCCTGCATTATGACGATAGAAATATCTTTATTTAAATTCCAACGGCACGCTCAACTGGCGCCGCGCGTCCCCCCGACGGCCGCACGCTTCGTTCCCCGTCGGCGGTGGGATCGGATGGCACGGTCTCTATCGGGACCAAATCCTTACCTAACGAAATCAATCCACCGGCAGCCGTCGAAGCCGATTTCCTCGCGCTGAAGCCGGACGGCACCTTGAAATGGACATGCCAGATAGGTCAGGCTGGCACGGACATAAGCAACGAGCCCGGGCCTGAAGATGTTCTACGAACTGACCGCCTGCGCGTGACCCGAAAAGATCACGGATTGAGTATCGCAGATGGCAGAAAAAGCACAGCGCTCTTCATCTGTCAGCGACGATTTCCGCCGTCCGGCTCAATACTGATAGTTCAGATAGAAGTTGAACTGTCCGCCCTTGTCCGCCTCCTTGTCGGGCGTTGACATCGGAATCGCGTAGTCGAGAGCCAGCGGCATCGGGCTGATCGGCAGTTTCAGGCGGATGCCGAAGCCCACGTCGCTGTAAAGATCGCTCGGGCTGGGATCCCAACTGTCCGCATTCACGAAGCCCACGTCGGTGAACACCGCGGCACGCACGGTATCGATGATCGGTATCGTGTATTCCACCGAAACGAAGCCGAGCGAATTGCCTCCATAAACTTCGTTGGTATAGCCGGTATCACGCGGTCCGACATCGCGGAATTCGAAACCACGGAGCGTGCGTCCACCGCCGAGGAACATCCGCTCGAAAATCGGCACATCTCCACTGATGCCGTCCACGAAGGCCAGCTCGCCATTCACCGAAAGAATCGAATCCCACTTCAGATTCCAGTATTTCTGACCTTGGACGGAGAAGGTGAGTGTATTCACATCCCCCCCCAAACCGGCAAAGGTGAGGCCGATATCGATCTTGTGGCCGCTGCGTGGCTGGATGCTGCTGTCACGGCTGTCGTAAAGGTAGTTCACGCTCAGCGCGCTGCGCAGGAAGTCGCCGCCGATTTTTTCCTCGGAGAGTTGGGAATTGGCACCGCTTGGACCATCGGGACCTCCGGGATAGATATCCGTCGCATCCACGCTCGAATCGATATTCACGTTTTCCAGGCGATACTCGCCCTTGATCGAGCTTTTCGGGCCGAGCGGTTTGCGCAGCGAGATGGCGCCTCCCACATTCTTTTGATCGTAGTAATCGCTGAAATAACTCGATTCCTTATAGAAGAGCTCGCCGCCCAGAGCGAGTTGCCGGTCCATGAACCATGGCTCCACCAGCGAGACACTGAACTCGGAACGCTGGGAACCCGCACGCAGGTTCATCGCGAAGCGTTGGCCGCCACCCGTGAAGTTCCATGGATGAAACAAATCAAAGTTCGACTGCTCCAGCGTGACGAAACCCACAATGCTGTCGATCGAGCTGAATCCCAGCCCCACCCCCACCTGGCCGGTCGCCTTTTCTTCGACCAGCACATTGACATCGCGATAGCCGGTGCCGGCCGGTTCGCCCGTGACTTCCACATTGCCGAAGTATTGCAGGTTTTTGAGGCGGGCTTTGGTGGTTTCGAGTTCTACGGTGTTGAACATGTCACCCGGTTTGAGCGGGATTTCCCGCCGGATGACCTTGTCCTTGGTCTTGGTGTTGCCGGCAATGTTCACGCGGCCCACTTTGAATCGGGCACCTTCGGTCACCCGGTAGTTGATGCCCACCCGGTTGGGTCCCGCATCGCGGATGTCCGGTGACACCATGGCATCGGCGTAACCACGGGATCCATAGTAGCTGCGGATCATCGTAATGTCGGCCCGCATCTTCTTCGAGGAATACGCGTCGTTGCTGTTCAGCGTCAGCCCCGGATAGAGTTCCTCGGGCTTGAACACCGTCATCTTGGAGAAACCAATGCCCGCCACCGTGTATTTCTCACCCTCGTTGATCGGAATCACCAGATCCACCCGGCCATCGCCCACCGGATCACGGCGTATCCCCGGGCTGCTCACGCGCAGATATCCTTTGCCCCGGTAGTAGTCCAAAACCGCATCCAAATCCGCATCCAACTGGTTCGACTCGAAGCGACCGGACTTGGTCAACCAGGAAAACCAACCTTTGGGCTTGAGCTTCATTTCCTTGCGCAGTTCGGCACTCGTGAACGTCTTGTTCCCTTCAAAACGAATCTTGCGGATCTCATTCTTGGTTCCCTCATTGATCACGAAAATCAGGTCGGACGAACCGGGGCGGTCGGTCGCTTGCAGGCGGTGGGTCACCGTCACATCCGGGTAACCATAACCTTGATAGTATTTCTCAATGTTGCGCCGCGCTGTCAGAATCTGTTCGTCGCTCAACGCGCCACCGGGTTTCATCTTCGATTCCTTGGCCAGTTTCTGATCGGTGAATATCGTGTTGCCCATGAAGCCAACCCCGCCCAGCCCGGGCCGCGTCGTTACTTCCGCAATCAGCTTCACTTTTTCCCCCAGCGGTTCGGCCAGGAAACGCACATCATCGACCAAGCCGGACTCAAACAGCGACTTGATGTCTTTGTCCAAAGTCTCCGCATGATACGGCGTACCGGGCTTGGATGTCATCAGATTGCGCAAGCGGTCTTCGTCCACGGTCTTGGAACCGGCATACCGGATGGCCACCTCGGAAATGGTTTTCCCCTCGAAATCCTCAGCGTGCAGCGTGCCGGTCAATGACAGCACGGCCATGGTGGTGAGGGCGGCAAGGTGACTCATGCGACCGTGCATGAGGGGTGTTGGAGCAGTGCAAAAGGACATGAGCGTGTGAAGCATGTGCCTATAAAGCCTGCCAGACACCCGTCACGTCAAGGCCAATAGTCGCCATCTCTTGCATTTTCTCCTGCCGCTATCACGTACGGCGGGTCGGTGCTCCCGAATGACTTGCTCGCCGGACACTCCTCCTCTACACCCGTTGCGTGCTCACCATCAAACAGCTTACCAAGATTCTCGGCGGACGCACCCTGCTCCGCGAGGCGGATATGTCGATCAACTGGGGGGAACGCGTCGCCCTCGTCGGCCCGAACGGTGCCGGCAAGTCCACCTTGTTCCGCATGATCCTCGGCGAGGACGCGCCCGACGAAGGCTCTATCGAACGCGATGACTACGCCATCACCGGCTACCTGCCGCAGGAAGCCGGCACCCCCACCGACGAAACCATCATTGAAGTCGCCATGGGCATCACCCCGGAAATGATCGGCATCCTCCGCACCATGCGCGTCCACGAAAAAACCGGCGACCTCTCACACCCGGATTTCGCCAAGGCGCAGGACCATTTCAACCACCTCAACGGCTATCAGTTAGAACCCAAGGCCAAGAAAATCCTCAGCGGCCTCGGCTTCAAACAGCAGGACTTCCACCAGCCCGCGCGCAAATTCTCCGGTGGTTGGATCATGCGCGCCCATCTCGCCCAGTTGCTCGTCATGGAACCCGACCTCCTCATGCTCGACGAGCCCACCAACCACCTCGACCTGCTTTCGTTGCTCTGGCTCCAGCGTTATCTCCTCAACTACTCGGGAGCCATTCTGATGATCTCCCATGACCGCGATTTCATGGACACGCTGATCGAAACCGTCGTCGAAATCGATCCGGATGCCGCCAAGCTCATTTCCTACACCGGCAATTACACGTCCTACCTCGACCAGCGGGAAAAACGCTACGAACAACAAGTCCAGGCCTACCGCAACCAAAACAAGGAAATCGAACACATCCAGGACTTCATCGACCGGTTCCGCCAGGTGTCATCCAAGGCCGCCCAGGTCCAATCGCGCGTCAAACAATTGGAAAAACTCGAACGCATCGAAAAACCGCGCGCACCGCGCAAACCTTTCAAGTTCAGCTTCCCCCAGCCGCCACGCTCGAACCAAAAGGTCATGGACCTGAGCAAGGTCGGCCAGTCCTACGGCACCAAACGCATCTATCAAAACCTTGACCTCACCATCGAACGCGGCGACCGCATCGTGCTCGTCGGACCTAACGGATCCGGCAAGTCCACCCTGCTCAAGATCCTCGCCGGCATCCTGCCGATTGACGCCGGCAAGCGCGAACCCGGCCACGCCACCAAACTCGGCTTCTATTCGCAGCACCGCATCGAATCGCTCAACGAAAACAACACCGTGCTCGAAGAAGTCATGGGGGCCTGTCCCACCCTGCGCGACGAGGACGCCCGCTCCATCCTCGGCACCTTCCTGTTCCGCCGCAGCGATGTGGAAAAACGCTGCGGTGTTCTATCAGGCGGCGAAAAATCCCGCCTCAACCTGGTCAAGTTCCTCGTCGATCCGCCCAACCTCCTGCTGATGGACGAACCGACCACCCATCTCGACATCCTCTCCATCGATTCGCTGGTCAGCGCGCTCAAGAATTACCAAGGCACGCTCGTCTTCATCTCGCACGACGTCCATTTCATCCGCACCCTCGCCGAAACCACCCTCCACATCAACAACGGCATCGTCACCCGCTACACCGGCGGATATGATTATTTCCTCGAAAAATCCGGCCTCAACGATGACCGCGGCGCGGTTACCGCCTGAGGGCATACGGGGCGTCCCGTCCTGTTGCGCCGCCAGGGTTCTATCAAGGCCTGGCCCCATGGGCCGCTGCCGGATCAATGGCGGGATTTGCGCTTGAACTGGATGGCGGCGGTGGACTTGGCGATGACCCCATGGAGAAATGCCACCTCTTCCGCGTCCATACTATGTTCGACGTTGCGGAGCGCCTCCTGCGCGCGTTGGATGGCTTCCTCGGCGCTGAGCACGTCGATTTCCGCTTCCCCCAATGCCATGTCGGTTAGAACTACCACCTTGGTCTGGGTGATTTCCGCGAAGCCCGAACCGATGGCCAGCGTCACCACCTGGCCGTTGTGCAGATAGCGGAGTTCGCCGGGTTTGAGCGCCGTCACCAGCCCCGCGTGCAGCGGCAGCACGCCGATCTCACCTTCCGCTCCCGGCAAATACACGTTGTCCACGCTATCCGAGAAAACCTTCTTCTCGGGAGTGACGATGTCAAGGTGGAGCGGCATGAGGGTGAGAGGATTTCGGATTTCGGATTTGCGATTTGAAATTGTTACTCACGGGCGACGGAATCGATACTTCCCTTCATGTAGAAGTTGCCTTCCGGGACGTTGTCGAGTTTGCCATCGAGGATTTCGGCGAAGCCTTTGACGGTGTCTTCGATCGAGCAGAGGACGCCTGGAACATTGGTGAAAACCTCGGCCACGTGGAAGGGTTGGGTGAGGAAGCGCTGGATTTTGCGGGCGCGGAACACCGCGGTCTTGTCCGCATCGGAAAGCTCGTCCATGCCGAGAATGGCGATGATGTCCTGCAGGTCCTTGTAACGCTGGAGCACCTGTTGGACACCGCGGGCGACGCGGTAGTGTTCCGCGCCGACGATTTCCGGGGCGAGCGCTTTGGATGTAGAGGCGAGCGGGTCCACGGCCGGGAAGAGCGCTTGCTCGGCAAGCGAACGCTCGAGCACGACGGTGGCGTCAAGGTGGGCGAAGGTGTTGGCGGGCGCCGGGTCGGTCAAGTCATCCGCAGGAACGTAAACGGCCTGGATGGAAGTGATGGATCCTTTGTTAGTGGAAGTGATGCGCTCCTGCAGGCCGGCCATTTCCTCGGACAGGGTCGGTTGGTAACCCACGGCCGACGGGGTGCGGCCTAACAGCGCGGACACCTCGGATCCGGCTTGCGAGAAACGGAAGATGTTGTCGACGAAAAGCAGCACATCCTGGTTTTCCTCGTCGCGGAAATACTCGGCCATGGTGAGGGCGGAAAGCGCGACGCGCAGGCGTGCGCCCGGGGGTTCGTTCATCTGGCCATAACACAGGGCGACCTTGGAACCTTCAGTTAGAACCGGGTTGCCTTGTGCGTTGAGCTTCGGATGGCCCTTGTCATCCCGCTCGGTGGCAATCACGCCGGACTCGATCATTTCCCAGTAGAGGTCGTTGCCTTCACGCGTCCGCTCACCCACGCCGGCGAAGACCGAGAATCCGCCGTGCGCTTTCGCGATGTTGTTGATGAGTTCCATGATAACCACGGTTTTGCCGACGCCGGCACCGCCGAACATGCCGCCCTTGCCGCCCTTGAGCAGCGGGCAGATCAGGTCGATCACCTTGATACCGGTGACCAACACTTCCGTGGTCGCGGATTGCTCGATGAACATCGGCGCCGGGCGATGGATCGGGGAACGGTGGGAATCGTCCTCAATCGGCCCGTTTTCGTCCACCAGATCGCCGGTGACGTTGAAGATCCGCCCGAGCACCTGTTTGCCCACCGGCACGGCGATGGACTTGCCGGTGTCGGTGAGGACCATGCCGCGCTTGAGCCCGTCGGTGGTGCTCATGGCCACCGCACGCAACCAGCCGTCGCCGAGGTGTTGCTGGACTTCCAGCACGAGCTTGGTGTCCACGCCGTTGAGCACGTATTGGATTTCCAATGCGTTGTAGATTTCAGGCAGCTTGGTGGCTTTG
>JAPLUJ010000585.1:8695-16410 GCA_026397695.1 Verrucomicrobiota bacterium
TCGGTAATCAGTGATCGGCAATTTGGTCAGCGTTCATAGTGGAAGCGACATTGGATGACATAAACCACGTCATCCTCCACCCGATAGACGAGACGATGCTCGCGGTTGATTCTACGGGACCAACAACCGGTGAGTTGATGTTTCATGGGTTCGGGTTTCCCTTCTCCCTCGAAAGGGGTTCGAGTTGTCTGTTTGAGCAATTGGTTGATCTTATCAAGTGTCTTGCTGTCTGTTTTCTGCCAGTATAAGTAGTCATCCCAAGCGCGTTCAAAAAAGGACAATTTCATGGATCGATGAGGTCGCGTTCCTGATATCCCTGTTTGGATTCGAAGGCCGCCACAGCATCCATGAGACGCGCCGCGTTGGCCGGACTGCTGAGAAGGTACTCCGTGTCGTTTCTCGACTCATAATCATCCAGTGAAAGCAGAACGACCGAGCGACCATCTGCGCGGGCGATGATCACTGGGACATGAGTCACGAAAACCTCGTCCGCCAAGCGGGCGAGATCGGTGCTGGCTTCTTGTTCAGTAACGATTTTCATAAGGCATTCTGGACTTGCAGTGGCGGTGAATCAAGGGGAACAAACCTCATCATTCCATGGCTTTCATGGCGGTGGTGATTTCCAGCAGTTCGGAGGTGATCGCGCCTTGGCGGAGTTTGTTGTATTCGAGGGTGAGTTCCTTGATGAATTTGTTCGCGTTGTCCGTCGCGGATTTCATGGCTACCATGCGTGCCGAGTGTTCGGAGGCGCGGGATTCGACGTGGGCTTGGAAAACCTCGTAATTCACATAGAGTGGCAGGATGGCGCCCAGCACAGAGGCGGGATCCGGTTCAAAGGTGTAGTCGCGGTAAGGATCATTGGCATGCTGGTCCACCGAGAAGCCCCGGCCGACAACTTCGAACGCCTGTTCCTCACCTTGGCGGTGACCACGAATCGGCAGCAACGTCACCACCTCGGCTTCCTGGCGCAGGGTGTTGACAAAACCCGTGAAAGCGATGGAAACCTTGTCATAGTGCCCGTCAATAAATTGTTGGGTAATATACTTGGCGATCGGCCGGGTTTGGGAAAACGGCACCGGATCTCTAACCGTGAAGTCCGCGACGACCTTCTTGCCGAGTTTTTCGCACACGATGCGCAGTTTGCGCCCGACGGTGACGAAGTGGGCGTCAGGCGAGGTGTGCGCCTGGATTTTGCGGGCCAGGTTGGTGTTGAGCGGGCCGCACAGGCCCTTGTCGGTGGAAATCACCAGCACCAATTCGCGGTTTCCCGCACGGTGTTCTAACAGTGGATGGGAATCCCCGACAAAGTTGCGCCGGATATCAAACAACATCTGGGTGAGCTGCTGCGCGTAATCCCGGCCGGCCAGCGCCTGGTCCTGCGCCTTTTTCATCTTGGAGGCGGCCACCAACTGCATCGCGCGGGTGATTTGCGCGGTGTTGGTGACCGACTTGATGCGCCGGCGGATGTCACGGAGGTTGGCCATTGGGGGTTAAAAGTTATACGTTATAAGTTATGTGTTATGCGGTTATTCGGTTAGCGGGTTATGGGAGGGATCGTTTTCTTTCCTAATAACTGTTAACCCATAACTTATAACCTCATTTCCAACTCTTCTTGAAATCCTCGACGGCCAGTTTGACCGCATCGACCATGGCGGCGTCCTTTTTGAGGTCCGGTTTTTCGTTGCGGATTTTGTCGAGCAGTTCGCCCTTGCGGGTGTTGAAGAACTCACCGAGCGCGGCCTGGCAGCGCTTGACATCGGTCACCGCGACATCATCGAAGTAGCCGTATTGCATCGCGAAAAGATAGACCGACTCCATCTCCATGGCCAGCGGGCTGTATTGGTTCTGTTTGAAGAGTTCCACAATGCGCGCGCCACGCTCGAGTTTCTTCTTGGTCGAAGCGTCAAGGTCGGAACCGAACTGCGCGAAGGCCTGCAGCTCGCGGAATTGCGCGAGGTCGAGCTTGGTGGTGCCGGCCACCGACTTGATCGTCTTGGTCTGCGCGGCGGATCCGACCCGCGACACCGACAGGCCGACCGAAATCGCCGGCCGGACACCCTGATAGAACAGGTCGGTTTCCAGATAGATCTGGCCGTCGGTGATGGAGATCACATTGGTCGGGATATAGGCCGAGACGTCGCCGGCCTGGGTTTCGATGATGGGCAGCGCGGTGAGCGAGCCGCCGCCGGCGGCCGTGGTCAGCCGGGCGGAGCGCTCCAGCAGGCGCGAGTGCAGATAGAACACGTCACCCGGGTATGCTTCGCGGCCGGACGGGCCGCGCAGGATCAGCGAGACCTGGCGGTAGGCCACCGCGTGCTTTGAAAGGTCGTCGAACACGATCAGGCAGTCCTGGCCCTTGTCCATCAAGTATTCGGCGATGGCGCAGCCGGCATAAGGCGCGATATATTGCATGGCGGCGGCGTCCGAGGCGGAGGCCGAAACGATGGTGGTGTATTCCATCGCGCCGGCATCTTCGAGGATCTTGTGGATGCGTGCTACGTTAGAGAGTTTCTGGCCGATCGCGACATAGATGCAATACAGCGGCTTGTGGTTCTGGAGCTTGCCCTGCTCGGCGGCCTTGTTTTGCTGCGCCTGCGAAATGATGGTGTCCACCGCGATGGTGGTCTTGCCGGTGGCGCGGTCGCCAATGATCAACTCGCGCTGGCCGCGACCTATCGGAATCATCGCGTCAATCGACATGATCCCGGTCTGAACCGGTACCGAAACCGACTTCCGCTTGATGATGCCCGGCGCGATTTTTTCCATCGGATAGTTCGCCACCGCGGCGATTTCGCCCTTGCCGTCGATCGGCTGGCCGAGGGCGTTGACGACGCGGCCGAGAATCGCCTCGCCGACCGGCACGGACAGCAGCTTGCCGGTGGTGCGGCACTCGGAGCCTTCCTTGACCGTCGCATAGTCGCCTAACAGCACGACACCCACTTCGCTTTCCTCGAGGTTGAGAGCCATGCCGGTGACGCCGCCACCGAAATCGATCATCTCATTGAGCATGACGTCGGAGAGGCCTTCGACCTTGGCCACGCCGTCGCCGACCTGACGCACGGTGCCGACGTTGGATTTTTCGACGGCGGAGGTGATGCCGGCGATTTGTTGTTCGAGTTCCTGAAGGATGCTGCTCATAAGAAAAAGGGACTGAGGATCAAGGTGTGGTTTGCAACAGGTTGGAAATATGTTAGAAGGCGTTGGCGAGGCGGGTCAGGCGGCCCTGGACCGATCCGTCGAGCACATCATTGCCGACGCGGATGCGCAGGCCGCCGAGCAGGGCGGGGGTGATCTTGTATTGGACCATCAGGTCGGTGCCGTAGGACTTGGCAAGTCCGGCCAGCACGCGCTGGCGGGTGGCATCATCAATCTCCACCGCGCTTTCCACCGTGAGCTTGCGGCGCTCCACGTCGAGGCGGGTCAGGCGTTGCAGCGCGGCCAGCACCGCGCGGTAATCCCGCGGCTGGGATTCTATCAGGCGTGCAACCGCAACCCGCAACTTCGCCTCGTCCAGCCGGCCGCCGGTCTGGCAGAGCCCGAACAGGCGGCGTGCGGTGGTGGCGGCTAGTTTGGAAATTTTCATGGGATGGGATGAGAAAATCCGGTCTATCAGCCTTCGATTTGGGCCAGCGCATCCTCGTTGATCCGCTTTTGATCGTCGGCGGTGAGCACCTTGCCGGTGACTTGCGCGGTGGTGGCGGCCACCAAGCGGCCGAATTCGCGCTTGAGTTCCACACTCAGGCGGTCGCGGTCCGCTTTGGCAGCGGCCTCCGCTTTTGTTAGAATCTGCTGGGCTTGGGCGATGGCTTCCTGGGCCTTTTGCTCGGTGAAGGCAGTGGCTCCCTGCTTGGCCTCATTGACCAGGCGGATGGCTTCTTCGTTGGCCTTGGCGATGGCCGCAGCCGTCGTCTGTTCGGACGCGGCGAGTTGTTGTTCGATCTGTTTGAGTTTTTCCTCGCCGTCGGCGATGCGGGCGCGCCGTTGTTCGAGCATCGTCTGGATGGGCCCGAACGCGAATTTTTTCAGAATGAAGATGACGAGGAAGAAATTGATCACCTGCGCGATGAAAAACGGTCCTTTAAGACCAAAGGTCTGCTGGATGATTTCAAAGGTGCCGGGGTTCTCGGCGACGGCGGAGGCGAGGATGGGGATCATGGCAAAGAAGAAAATCGAATGCATGCGCCGCACGCGTCACCGGACGCGTGCGGCCGGTGAATCACTTGACCGCAAACGCGGAGAGAATGAAGACCCCCTCGATCAGGGCGGCGAAAATGATCGAGATCACCAGAATCGGGGTGGCGGCACCCGGATTGCGGCCGGTGGCTTCAGCCGCCTTGGCGCCAAGGATGCCGATCCCGAGGCCGGCTCCGAGCGCGGCCAGCGCGACGTGGAATAATGGAAGTGTCATGTAGTTGGTTGTTTCGTTGGTTGGTGGTTTGGTTGTGGTTTCAGCGGCTCCCACGGTCAGGCCATGGTCAAACCGCGGAAAGGTGTTAGGCATGCTCCGCGTCGCCGTGATCGCAGATGAGCTTGAGGAAAATGGCACAAAGCAGGGTGAATACCAGTGCTTGGACGAATCCCACCAGCAACTCCATGAAGAAAAATGGCAGCGCGGGCAGGAAGGCGAGTTTCGCCGGCACCAAGGCCATCAGCGCTTCCGTGGTCTGCTCGCCACCGTATATGTTGCCGAACAAACGGAAGGTCAGGGCCACCGGGCGGATCGCAATGGAGATGAGTTCCAGCACGCCGACAAACAGGAAAATCGGCACCATAAGGGCGAGCATCAGACCATGGAAGCTGCCTTTCGGCGCGAATATATGCATCAGGAAGTTTTTCAGCCCGTTCTCGGTGAGCGCCCAGTAAAACCATAACAGCGCAAAGCTGAGCGCCATCGCCGCGGTCATGTTGATGTCGGCGTTGGCTCCGCGCAGCAGCGGCAGAAATCCCTGCTTGCCCGCGCTGTCCACCGTGTTCCAGCCGACAGTGCCAACCCCTGGAATCAAACCCATGTAGTTGTTCACCAAGATAAAGAAAAAGATCGAACCGTAGAACCAGAACACCCGCTTCACCAAATGCTCGCCCAGCAAACCACCGAGGAAATCATAGAGCGACTCGACCGCCCACTCGGCGAAATTCTGGAACCCGGCGGGAACCAGCGCCATTTTGCGCGTGGCGGCCCGGCAGAAAAGCACGATCAGGCCGACCGCCAGCCACACCATGATCGTGGAATTGGTGAACGGCCCCAGGATCTGCTGGGCATTCAAGGGCAAGGCGTGATGCTCGCCTTCGCCGGACGCAAGCGCCGGCACGAGACAGGCCAACCAGCCTAGCAGGGTGATGATGAACGAACGACGGGTCATGCCGGAAACCGCCCGCATACCGCGGACGCGGCGCTTTAGTGACTGACCACCCGAACATCCGCAAGCTTTTTTTCGTTGAAAATTCCCTGCCGTCCGTGGGTCTAACACTCCCTAACAGGAGATCACCGGCCGCCCCCATCCATGCAGCGCGGGGCTGCGCAACACCAGAATGGACCCGCAAGTCAAGCAATCTCTGAAAAAAAACCCTTGGCAATTATTGGATTTTCTCTTGCCAACCCCACGGCAAATCCGCCATAGCTTCCTGTGCCATGAACAAAGCTGAACTTATTGAATCCATCCAAGCCGCCCTCGGAAAAGACGCCACCAAGCGCTGTGCCGACGAAGCCCTCGACGCCGTCCTCAATTCCATCCAAAAAGGTGTGAAGAAAGACAAGAAGGTCCAAATCATCGGTTTCGGAACCTTCGATGTCAAGAAACGTGCCGCACGCATAGGACGCAACCCGAAAACCGGAGAATCCATGAAGATCGCCGCCTCCAAGTCGGTCGGCTTCAAGCCATCCTCCTCGTTCAAGGGCTCGCTTTAATCGCCGGGAGGCTCCGGTCTCCTATCAAACCACCAACAAAAGCCAAAAAACCCCGGCCATTCGCGGCCGGGGTTTTCTGCTGAGGGAGCGAATCGACCGACGTTTAGAACCAAGGTTTGCGGCCGGTGATATAGGTATCGACGAATTCCTGATCGGGTTTGGTCAGATACATCACCCCTTCGATGATGCCGATGATCCCCACGATGGCCGTCGGAATTCCGCATAACGGCGCACCCACCACGCCCACCAAGAGCATGATGATCGGTGGTTTGCCTTCCTTGGCGCACTTGCAGTGTCCGCCGCATCCCGCTATCAACTCCCCGTGGCCGCGAAAGCACAACCCCCACCCCAGCCTGCCGGAAATTTTTTCGCGGTGGTCGGCAGCGATGACGGCATCAAAGTTTGGCACAACGGCCGCGTCGTCCACACGAACGACATCTCACGCGCCGCTCTGCCGCTGCAAGACATCGTTTATCTCGACCTCGAACCGGGGAGGCAACGCGAATTTCCTCGGCGACAACGTGCTCGGGCGCTCGCAGCGCACCGAAGCCGGAGTCGAAAGCCTCCGCGCCACTCTCGAACAGGGGATTCCTGACGGCGTGAGGTTTTTGCTCACCGCCCACGGCGTGGACAAGCGCCGCGGGTTCTGGAAGTTCATCGAAAAAACGGCGGCGGTGCGGGTTTGCGACCGCATCGATACCAGCCGCGACGATTGGCAGGACCAGGTCGCCACGTTGGTCACCACCCGGGCCCGCACGCTCGGGCTGCGGTTCGAGCCCGACGCCCTGGCGGTTTTCGTGCTGCTGGCCGGCGAACAGTCGCAGCAAATCGGCAACGAGCTGGAGAAACTCGACATCTATCTGGGCCCGGATCGCCGCACCATCACCGAGGAGGATGTCAACGTGCTGGTGCCGCTGAGCCGTGCGGCCATCGTGTTCGAGATCGGCAAAGCCATCCAGCACGGCAATGCCGCGCGCGCCATCCAACTCATCGACCAGCAACTCGCCGCCGATGAATCCGCCATTGGCATCATGCGTGCCTCGATCATCAGCGTGGTTAGAAATCTCTACATGGCGAAACTCATCGTCGGAAAATTCAAGATTCCGACGGGAAACTATCCGGCGTTTGCCGGCGGGCTCAACCGCCTGCCCGCAAACGACCGCGCCTGGCTGCCGCAGAAAAAAGACGGCAGCGGCGTGAATGTGTTTCCCATCTTCCTCGCCCTGCCCAACGCCGCCAACTTCGACCTCGAGGGTCTCCAATCGGTCATGGAAGCCACCCTCAAGGCCGACCAGGCGCTCGTCACCACCGGCCTCGACCACCGCCTCATCCTCCACCGCCTGATCGTCGAAATCACCGCCGCCCGCAAAAATTCTAACTGACCATGAAATACATCCTGTTAGCCATCCTCACCGGCCTCGCCGCCGGCTTGCTCGGCGGGCTGTGCGGCGTCGGCGGCGGCATCGTCATGGTGCCCGCCTTTGTCGCCCTGTTAGGCATGGACCACAAACCCGCCGTCGCCACCTCGATGGCGGTCATCATCGTCACCGCGCTGGCCGGCACCCTCAGCAATGCCCGCGCCAACCAATTCATCGATTGGAAGGTGGTGGCCATCGTCGGCCTCTCCTCCGCCATCGCCGCCTGGTTTGGCAGCGACCTCATGCGCGGCCTCAGCAACCAGACGCTCACCCGCATCTTCGGCTGTCTGTTAGTCGTCTTCGGCACGCGCATGCTGTGGAAAGGGTGACGGGCGGTCCTGACCTCTTTCCAAACTCCCCGCCGCACGTGCCGCCTAATTGAATAAATTTGT
>JAPLUJ010000585.1:16508-19515 GCA_026397695.1 Verrucomicrobiota bacterium
TTGTTATCCACACACGGGCAAGCTGCCCGTGCCCCTCTTGCCCCTCTTGGCCCATCAACCAATCAACCAGCCACCTCTTCTCTTCCTCTTCACCAATGACCAATGACTTCTTCTCTTCACCTATTACAACCAGTCCGATCACGAGATGCTCGACCGGCATATCCTCAAGGATCTCATGCAACAGATCATGTCGGGCACCATGGAACCGTACGAGCGCTTCGGCACCCGCCCCGACTTCAGCTACACGGGCGAAAACCCCGCCTTCATCTATGTGGACGGCCCGCCCCACGATTTTCCGGATCGGCAGACACGCGACACCGCCCAGACGGCCGCCCTAACCGCGGAAGGCATCACCGTCATCCGCTTCCACCACGCGGCGGATTCGGAGTCGGTTGTCTCGCGGTATCCGAGCGTTTTCGGAAAATCTATCGAGAGAGAAGCCCCATAACTCGGTCCATGAATATGCCGCCCGCAGGACCAACAACTTCGACGCCTTTTCCTTGTTTATGGCAGCACCGTGAATCCCAGATGGGTTGCAGCCGCACGCTGGCGACCGTCTGCTGACACAAATTCATGCTCCCCGGCCAGTCTAGCGGATGCCAAATGCAGCGCATCATTCGTGCGCACAAAAACCGGCGGCGTGTGCAGCAGGCACTGCCGCAACACCTTGGCGAATTCGATTTCGAGCGCCTGACTCAGCGGCAATTCGGTGACGTCCCCGTTGGCAATGTCGGCTTGCAAGTCCTGATAGAGTTGATCTGCCTCACCAACCGGCAAAGCACCTTCGCCTTCGCGACGCAGGAACACAGCCCGCGCCTCGTGACGCGCGATGAAGGCAGTGACCACGGGCCCACCGGTCGCTGCCAGTGCCGCAAATGTGGGAGCGTCCGTCTCCGCAAGGAACAGCTTCATCAGGCCAGATGTATCCCAGTGCGCCATAGGTGCTCAGTCCCCGCGCAGATCGTCCATGATTTGCTGTAAAGGCGTGCCGGTCTTTCCCCGTCCTCGCTCCCGGCGCTCTTCAAGCCTTTGCAACCACGCCTCACGAACGGCGCGTGGCTTTGGATCTTGCGCCGGGCTTGTCTCCACCACGGATTGGAGCCACACCAACAGCGACCGTTGCTGCGACGGAGGCAGCGACGTCACCACGCTTTCAATGTCGCCCAAAGTGCTCATGGGGGGACCTTACCACGACGGGCGGATGCTGACAAGCCATGGAAGCGGGATTTTGTATCGTCCAAGCATCGCGGAAATCCGCGCTTCCCCGCCCCGTCATCCGGCTGGTAGCCTGAAGGCATGCAAGCGGCAATCGCATCAAACCCCGGAACCTGGCAGGAGGAGCTTGGACAGTTCCTCCCCGCCGCGCCTGTGGCCGGGTTCATGGCCTCGATGTGCGGGCCGCTTTCCCGCGTGGTCCGCTTGCTTGATGCCGGCGCTGGGGTGGGCGCACTTAACCTGCTCTAACATGCCTGCCCGACAAATTATGGGAATCCATCGGCCCTCATGAAGGTCCCTATTGCCGACACCTTCACACGCCAAGCGAGCAGCAGTCATACGATGCGACCTGTGGCAAGCTGTACCGGTTTCTCAAGCAAAGCAGAAGCGACTGATCCAACCTTTGGACCAGAAACTCTTTGTTGCCCGCTACCTCGTCGTCTTGCCCTCAATGGAAAAACTCTGCAACTTCCTCAAGACTGACCGCAAACGCATCGAAAGCCTCATGCCGCCCCATCCCACCAAAAAGTCCACCCGCCCGCGCACCAAACCCTAACATCTCCTCTGGCCTCTGACCTCTGACCTCTGGTCTCTGGTCATTGCGGGACCAGATGAGGGGGGGATGCGGCCCGGGTTGGAAGCGGCGCTTCGGGCGCAGGGCTGCGAGGAATCCGTCATATTTACGGGCGAGCTCGACGAACAGCAGAAATGGGCCGCATTTAAGGCCGCAGACCTGTTTGTCATGCCGAGCGATTTCGAGAACTTTGGCAATTCGATCGTCGAAGCCATGCTGTCCGGATTGCCGGTGATCACGACCACCGGCACGCCTTGGAAGGAATTGCCGGCTCAAGGCGCGGGCTGGTGTGTCGAGCCCACAGTCGAGGCGGTGCGCGATGCGCTGGGCGCGGCATTGGCCATGTCCGATGATGCCCGGCAAGAGATGGGCCGCCGGGCGGCAGACTTCGCCAGCCGATTTCGTCCCGAGCGGGCGGCTGCGGATTTGATCCAGGTGTATCAGTGGCTGCTTGGCCGCCGCGACAAGCCGGAATGCGTCTGCTGAAAAGCAGAAATTGGGAAAGCAGCCTCCGTGAAGTAGCCCAGTGGAATAATGCAGCAATTCCACGGGCCAAGGATTTCACGGGCCAAGGAAGGCAGAAATAGGAGAGGCGGAAACGACTTTGATCTCTGATTCCATTGGTTGACAGCGCTGCGTTGACAGCATTTGCCATACGAAAAGATCATCCAGCGGCAAATTCGGGCCGGGCGGGCTTCGAACAAGAGCGAGGTCATTCACCAGGCCCTGGCCTTGCTGGACGCCGTCACCCAGGGCCGGGGCCCCGCCGGCGCGAGTTTTACCAACGCGGACGAACTGGAAGCCTTGCTGTTACAGGCCGGCCCGGCCACGGCGATGACCGCCGAGCGCAAGGCGCGCATCTACGGGCGTTTGAATCGATGAGTTGGCAGGCATCACCGGAGTCGGATGAGGACCTGATCGCCGCCCGGGATTTCATCGCGGCCGATAACGAAGAGTCGGCGCGGGATTTTCTGGATGCAGCGTTTGAGGCTTTCGGCCGTCTGGCGCAGTTCCCGGAGATAGGTCCGCCGGCCCGCTTCAAGCACCAGGCTTTGAAAGGTGTGCGTTTCTTCGTTCTGGCCCCACCCTTCAACCGCTGGCTGATCTTCTACAAGCCGACCGGCAGGGGCGTCGAGATCCGGCGCGTCCTCTACGGCAATGTCAACTGGCGGCAAGAACCGGAGCGGTTCTTTTAGGATGCTTGAGCAAGAGGTGCGG
>JAPLUJ010000595.1 GCA_026397695.1 Verrucomicrobiota bacterium
CCGGTTCCCAGAGGCACCGTGACCCCCGCTTTCTCCCCTACGCCTTCACCGAGCACGGGGCGATCATGGCGGCCACGGTCTTGAACAGTCCGGCGGCAGTGACCATGAGCGTGTTCGTAGTGCGGGCATTTGTGCGGATGCGCGAGCACCTCGCCGCCAACGCCGCCATCCTCCAACGGCTCGCCGAGATCGACAAGACCTTGCTCGAACACGATCAGGCACTGGGTCTGATCTGGCAGCAACTCCAGCCCCTGCTCCAACCGCCACCCGAACCCCCACCACGCCGGATCGGCTTCCGGCCCGATGAATCATGATCGTTCTCAAACCCTATCAGAATCGTGTGCTCGGCTCGTTGCGGGATTTCCTGCGGGCCTGTTCGTCCGGCGTCCCGTTGCATCGGGCGTTTCACGACGTGCTCACAGCGAACGAATTTCCGGAAGTCCCATACTTTCCGGTAATTTCGGAAGGGCTCGGCCCGGCGATGCCCTATGTTTGCCTGCGGGTGCCCACCGGTGGCGGCAAGACCTTGCTGGCCTGTTACGCCGCGGGCATCGCCAAGTGTGATTTGCTGCATGCGGAACAAACTGTGGTGCTGTGGCTGGTGCCCAGCCAGACAATTCTCACCCAGACGGCCGACGCCCTGCGCGACACCCGCCATGCCTATCGACGCGCCTTGGAAACCGCGTGCGCCGGCCCGGTCGAGGTGCTGACTATCGAGGAGGCGCTCGGGCTTTCCCGTGGTATCGTGGAAGGCAGCACCGTCGTCATCGTCGCCACCATCCAGGCGTTCCGGGCGGAAGACACCACTGGACGGAGGGTCTATGGCCAGAATGGTAGTCTAGCAGATCATTTCCTCAACTTGCCGGCCAATCGTATCGCGGATCTTTTGCCCGGTCCCGACGGCAAACCCGTTCCTTCACTGGTCAACGTGCTGCGCCTGCGTCGGCCCATCGTGATCGTGGATGAGGCGCACAATGCCCGCACCGAGCTTTCGTTTGGGATGCTCGGCAATGTCATGCCATCCTGCATCATCGAGTTCACCGCCACACCGGCACGGACCAAGATGCCGTCGAACGTGTTGCACTATGTTTCCGCTGCGGAACTCAAGGCGGCGGACATGGTGAAGCTTCCGCTTAAGGTGGTGACGCGCCACCCTAGCCAGAAAGACCAGCTTCTAACCGAATCCCTGACCCTGCGTGCCGATCTTGAACGTCTCGCCACTTCGGAAGCCCAGGCCACCGGCGAATACCTGCGGCCTATCCTGCTCGTGCAGGCAGTGCGGGTGGACGATTGCGAGGAACTGCGCACACGGCTAACAGCGGATTTCGGCATGCCGAAAGAGCAGATCAAGATCGCCACCGGCAAGCTGGATGAACTGCCGGGCGCGGATGAAATCAAATCGCCCGCCTGTCAGGTGCGGATCATCATCACCGTGCAGAAGCTGCGCGAAGGATGGGATTGTCCGTTTGCATACGTGCTGTGCAGCCTGCGGGAAACGCGCTCGGCCACCGCCATCGAACAGATTGTCGGGCGCGTGTTGCGGCTGCCGGGTGCCACAGAAAAACAACATCCGGACCTCAACTGTGCCTATGCGTTTTCCGTGTCGGATAACATCCACGAGGTTCTGGCAGAATTGCGCGACGCGCTGGAAGGCAATGGTTTCACGACAGCGGAGGCGGAACGCATCATCATGCCGGTGTTGACCGGCACCATGGCGCTCGGTTCACAGCCGCGAACCATCACACTCGAACCGGGCAAGGAAATGGATACCGC
>JAPLUJ010000588.1 GCA_026397695.1 Verrucomicrobiota bacterium
CTATCCATTATCCACTATCCACTATCCACTATCCTCAATCCTCAATCCTCAATCCTCAATCCTCAATCCTCAATCCTCAATCCTCAATCCTCAATCTCTTCCTCTTCCCTAGGCGAGGTCTGCCGCTCCGCGCTCACTGCACGAGACGCTGGCCGACTTCGCGGTCGAGCATCTGTTTGAGATCCTCGAGTCCCAGGCCGGTTTCGGCGGAAATCGGCAGGATTCCGACTTTCGGGAAGCGTTGGCGGAAAATTTCCAAATTTTCAGCGGCGTTTGCGAGGTCCATTTTGTTAGCGACGACCTGCCACGGGAAGCGTGCGAGATCTTCGTCGTATTCCTTGATTTCGCGGCGGAGGATTTCCAGATCGGAGACCGGATCGCGTCCTTCGCTGCCCGCCATGTCGAGCACGAACAACAGCACCCGGCAACGCGTGATGTGACGCAGGAAGGCGTGCCCAAGGCCGCGGTTGTCGTGGGCTCCTTCGATCAAGCCGGGGATATCGGCCATGGTGCAGCGCCGGAACCCCGGAAACTCGACCACTCCGACCACCGGTTGCAGGGTGGTGAACGGATAGGACGCCACCTTGGGTTTCGCGGCGGAGAGTTTGCCTAACAGGGTGGATTTTCCGGCATTGGGAAAACCGACCAGGCCGGCATCGGCGATGCGCCGCAGTTCCAGATAGAAAACCCCGGATTCGCCCGGGGTTCCGAGCGTGTGTTCGACCGGCGTCCGGTTAATCGGCGTCTTGAAGTTCCAGTTTCCCTGCCCCGGCGTCCCGCCTTTGCACAGCACGAACTTCTGTCCGATCTCCGTGAGGTCGGCAATCGGGTCCATGTCTATTCCCTCTGCGCTGCGTTCAAATTCGACCGCATCCTGCACGGTTGCGGCGGACGCCCGATAGACGACGGTACCCGGCGGCACGCGACCGATCACCTGTCTGCCACTCTTGCCGGTTTTGCGGCCGCCAGCGCCGTTTTTGCCATCTTCGGCCACGAGTTTGGGATCGAAGTGGTATTGACGGAGATTGTCCGTCGAGGGATCAACGATCAGGATAACATCGCCGCCCGCGCCGCCGTCCCCACCGTCCGGTCCCCCCCGTGGCACGTATTTCTCCCGCCGCCATGAAACCACGCCGTCCCCCCCGTCGCCCGCCTTGGCAAATATCCGGATGTGGTCAATGAACATGCCCTAAGACTCACCCCTACCATCCCTGCGGTCAACGCCAATGGTGAAACCCCCGCGATTGAACATCACGGAAGCAGTTTAGATCATGCTTCCGGTGTGCAAAACCACATCTGGTTCACCGTCTGCCACCCGTCTGCGTTATTCCGAAATTCCATTTCTTGCCAAACCCGCAGGATTCCCCTTTACTGCGCGCCGTTCCACCCATGGCACTCATTGTTCAAAAATACGGCGGCACTTCCGTTGGTTCGATTGACCGCATCCGCAACGTCGCCGCACGCATGAAACGCACCCGTGACGAAGGCCATCAAGTGGTCGCCGTCGTCTCCGCCATGTCCGGTGTGACCGATGGCCTGATCAAGATGGCCATGGAGATTTCCAGCAACCCGAGCGAACGGGAGTTGGATGTGCTGTTGGCCACCGGTGAGCAGCAATCGATCGCGCTGGTCACCATGGCCCTGCAGGAGCTGGGCGTGGACGCGGTTTCCATCACCGGTCGTCAGGCCGGCATTCATACCACGGGTTCGCACACGCGCGGGCGCATCCTCAACATGAATCCCGCGCTCATGCACCAATTCCTCAGCGCAGGGAAAACCCTGGTGGTGGCGGGCTTTCAAGGTGTCACTCCGGACGGCATGATCCACACGCTCGGTCGCGGCGGGTCGGACCTCACCGCCATTGCGGTGGCCGCCTCGCTCAAGGCGGATGTCTGCCAAATCCTCACCGACGTTGACGGCGTTTACACGTGCGATCCGCGGATCGTCAAAAACGCCCGCAAACTACCGGAGATCTCCTATGATGAAATGTTGGAAATGGCATCGTCCGGATCCAAGGTCATGCAATCCCGCTCGGTCGAATTCGCCAAGAAATTCGGCGTTGTTTTCGAAGTCCGCTCCTCCCTCAACGATAACCCAGGTACCCTCGTGTTAGAAGAACATCCCCACATGGAAAACGCCGTCATCCGCGGCGTCTCGTTTGAACGCTCGCAAGCGCGTGTCACCATCACCGGCATCCCCGATATCCCCGGCATGTCCGGCCGCATCCTCGGTGCCCTCGCCGAGGCGGAAATCAACCTCGACATGATCATTTCCAACATCGCCCAACACGATGGCTTCGCCCGCCATTCGTTCACCATGCCCTCGTGTGATCTCGGCAAGGCCCAGGCCGCCCTCAAACCGGTGCTCGCCAGCCTCGCGCCCAACGCGAAAATCGAGACCGAAGGCGGCATCGCAAAACTTTCCGCCGTCGGCACCGGCATGCGTTCGCACTCGGGCGTGGCCGCCATCATGTTCCAGGCCCTCGGCAACGCGGGCATCAATATCGGCATGATCTCCACCTCGGAAATCAAAATCGCCGTGACCGTGGATGAAACTCAAATCGAAGATGCGGCCCGTGCCGTGCACGACGCCTTCGGCCTCGGCAAGGTGTCGGCGTGACGCATTTGCGCGCGCAATTTCCTGAACGTGCGGCGATCACCGGTCGCCGCTGTCAGTTAGAAATGAAGATGGATGCCCCACCGATGGTGCCGAACGAACCACAACCGCTGATCTGGCGCTACTGTCTGAAGACGCGCGGGATGCTGAACGCGATCTCGCGCCGCCGTGAATTCGCGGGCGTGCTTATTCAGATCGATGGCGGCTACGGGTGCATTCACCCGTGGCCGGAACTGGGAGATCCATCGTTGGAGAAATGTTTGGTGGATCTGGCGGGTGCGCGGCGCTGGCCGATCGTGCGGCGGGCCGTGCGCTGCGCGGAATACGACCGTGTGGCGCGGGTCTATCAGCATTCGTTGTTTGAGGAAATGGAAATTCCGGAGAGCCATGCCACGATGGTCAAAGCGGAAGCCGCGGAGATCGCCCGCGCGGTGGAGGCCGGGTTTGCCACGGTGAAACTCAAGACCGGTCGCGATTTGGCGGCGGAATCCAAATTTCTCGATGCAATGGCGGCCGAATATCCGGCAGTGACATGGCGCTTGGATTTCAACGAATCACTGGAAGCTGCGGATGCGGCGGATTTTTTGTTAGGGCTGGCGGAAAAGACGCGGGCGGCCATCGATTTTGCGGAAGACCCGTGTCCGTATGCGGAATCCGCCTGGAACGAACTGCACCGGCAGACAAATGTCATGCTCGCGGTGGACCGCGAGGCGGCACCGCTCAGCACGGCGGCGCAGGTGATGGTGATCAAACCCGCGATCGACGAGCCGTTTCTGCTCGCGGAAGCTGCCGTTAGAAACCAGCAGCGGGTTGTTCTAACAAGCTATATGGATCATCCGCTGGGGCAGACCTTCGCCGCATGGGAGGGCGCGCGTCTCGGATTGCAGTTTCCCGGGCTGGTGGGGTTGTGCGGCTTGCAGACGCACCCGCTGTTCGAGCCCGATGCATTTACCGAAATGCTCGGCCCGTGGTCGCCGGCATTCCAGGTGCCCGAGGGCCATGGGCTCGGCTTCGATGATGTGCTGGAGGCACTGCCATGGACGCGATCCTTCTAACATGCTCCGCATTCTGGGATGACCGCACGCCCGTTGCGGCAGGACGGTTTCCCGGCGCAATCCCCGCCTGTCCCGAGTTGCAGGGACACGTTCTTTTCGAAACTTCCGGCACTGCGGACACGCCGCAGTGGATCGCTCTATCAACAATGGCGCTGCTGGCATCGGCGGCGGCGGTCAACTGCCATTTGGCAGTCACGCCAACCTCCTGCTGGGGCCTCGTGCTGCCGCCGCACCATGTCGGCGGCTTCGGTGTGGCGGCGCGGGCGTTTGCCGCAGGTTGCGGATTCCGCGATTTCGGCCGGCGCTGGAGCGCGTGCGCCTTCGTCCAATGGCTA
>JAPLUJ010000018.1 GCA_026397695.1 Verrucomicrobiota bacterium
GCGCATCACAAATAGCGTGGCACTCTCCGGATTGCCCATCAGATCGAGGTGTCGCTTGCGGTATTTCGTTTCCCGGTCTGCCAGACCGTGAAACTTGTCGGGCATCGGCCGCAACGCCTTGGACAGCACGGTGAACGATGCGACCTTCACCGTCGGCTCGCCGGTGCGGGTGACAAAGGTTTCTCCCTCGATGCCGATCCAGTCGCCGCGGTCGAGGCATTTCCAGGCGGCGGCCTGCGCTTCGGATAGATTCTTGGTGCCGATATATCCCTGAATCGAGCCGAGCACGTCACCAAGTTGAAAAAACACGGATTTCCCCATGTCGCGCAGGGCGATGATGCGGCCGGCGATTCTCACCGTGCGGCCTTCCGCGAAATCCGCGTGCAGTTCGCCGGGAGTGGTGGTGACCGCAAAGCGGGCCCCATACGGATCGATGCCCAGATCGCGGAGTTTCGCGAGTTTCTCGCGGCGGATCGCGATCAATTCGGCTTCGGTGGATTGGGCTTGCTGCGGATTGGCGGCGTCTGTCATGGCGCCCATGGCTTAAGCACCCGCAGCTTCTCCCGCAAGAGTCGAAACCGCACCCACTCGGAAATTCTCCTCCAATTGCAAAAAAATGTTTTGCACCCAATCACAGGGGTCATGGGTCCAATGCCCTGCGGAATGTCTTGATTTCCAGCAAATCCGCCCTGCTCAAAGCGCGACGGTTCCCTTGAATACGGCATGCGGAGACCATGATGTTAGGAAATACGTATTTTAAATAAAAGGCTTTCTGTCAAAAAATCCATATTGCGGGTATGGGTTTATATTCAGGACATGCTTTGTTAATATTTGTTGTCAAGTTGGTTATTTTTGGGCAAGCGTGTCGTCATATGAACTACATCAGCTTTCTGGCACTGGATTCCCACGAGGCGGTGCGCCCGGTATTTCTCATGGTGCTGGGTGTGGTTCTAACGATCCTGACGTGGCGTCTGGCCAGGACTTCCGGTGTCTGGACTGCTAGATTCCTGGTCGCGGGAGCGCTGCTGCTCGGGTTCGGCTATGTCGTGATGATGCCGCTTTTCGAGGCGGGCGTCATCGAGCGCTATGTACCGGGTGCGCAAGGTCAGCGCGGCGCGGCCACCGCCCTGGCATGGCATGTCGTCAAGATAGTGGTGATGAATACCGGTTGGTTGCTTTTCGGAACCGGCATTGCCATGCATGCGAAAACCCTCGGCACTCCCGCATCGCGCCATTGCACTCAATCCCCCAACCTCACCCACCCATGAATCCGTTGTTAGAAGTAATCTTGAATCAAGGCCTGCTGTTCGACGCGTTGGGAGTCATCGGCCTCGGCCTGCTCGGCCTGGCCGCCGTCAGACTCGCGCGCAGAAACCAATCGTGGGGCGGCACTATGATGGCCGTGGGCGCGATCGCCTTGTTGCTCGCACGGTTTTATCTCATGCTTGCCCCTCACTTCGTGGACGACGACTTGCTTTATTCCATCGGGCCTATCGGTACCAGCCTGACGATCGGGTTGCCGCCGCTGCTGTTGTCAATGGGCTTCGCGGGCATCGTCTGGGGA
>JAPLUJ010000654.1 GCA_026397695.1 Verrucomicrobiota bacterium
ACCATGGTTTCAAGCCTGCATCTCGAGAGGGTGAGAAGTGGTGGGCTGACCGTTACGCTGAGAAGAACGCCGAGATGGGCAAACGCGACATCGACCTTTTGATGATCGGCGATTCGATCACGGCCGGTTTCGAAGCCGACGGCCCGGGCGCCAAAGTCTGGAAGCAATACTTCGAACCGCGCAAGGCGATCAATTTGGGGTTCGGCGGCGATCTCATAGAACAAGTTCTGTGGCGATTGGAACATATGCCAAAACTCAAGAAAGCGCCGAAGGGTGCCGTCGTCTTGATCGGCACAAACAACATCTGCTGGGGTAGTACCCCGAGAAAACAAGCAGCCGAAGGCATTCAGGTGGTGGCTCGGAAACTACAAGAACTCTATCCGGAAACGAAGATCCTGGTTCTCGCCGTCTTTCCGCGCAGAGGCAAGCCTACGAACCCATTCCGTCTGCAAATCAACGAACTCAACTCCTACCTCCCCGAATTGCTCAAAGACATGAACAACGTCACGCTTCTGGACATCGGCCCGAAGTTTCTCGACGAGAAGGGCTACTTGCTGAAAGACGTCATGCCCGACGGGACGCATCCGAGCGAAGCAGGCTACGAAATCTGGGCCAAAGCGATTGAGCCGGAACTGAAGAAAATGTTGGGTGAATAAGTGGAAACAGATCCCCCAGTGTGGCACGAGACGTAGCGGCGAACCGCAAAAAACGTCCGTGCCGGGTATGGCCGGATAGTCAGGAACTTGTTGCCATGTCAGACGGAATGAAACGGATACCATTGGTTCTTGCCGCGGTCGCCGTGTTGGCGACGGCGGCCTCGGGTTACGACTTCTTCGCTCGCGCCCGCTATCCCGGGCCTGTCCGCGTCGCAGGCGTTGACCTCTACAAAGTCGAGCAGCAGGGCGGAGCGCACGCCGAAGGTTACCAACGGCGGGTTGTGAATTGGTGGCCGCGCCGAGGCGTGGATCTGATCGAGGTTGAAGAAGGCATGCCGCTGCGGACGTGGACGTTTCGTCAGCGGAATGACGTGCAAGCGGACAGGGGGTGGCTGACCCGGCAACTCGCGTCTGATCAGCCGCTGAAGCTGAAGGCCCATCTGGTCGGTTTCCGTGGGATCGGCAACCGTTACGCCCCTAGTGGCGAGGAAGGGGATTACGTCTGCCCGGCGGCCGTATTGCGATTGGAAGACGGCAGGAAACGCTGCTTTGTCCGCGGCACGTTCATCGAAGAAGACGAGAAGTATCTCCTCGCCCTGTACCTGAAAGAGATGGATCGCATCCGCAGCACGCTCAAGAAGGTCAAATACGAGATCAATCCGTCGCTGCACGCGGAGTGGCCCGACAGCGCGAAGCCGGGCGAGCCGGGCACGATGCAGGTCGTCGGCGAGCACTTCATGTTCGTCTCGGGGTCGCAGTGTCCGCCGGGCGAGCCGGACAACCCGTGGGTCGGCAGCGCCTCGCCCGAGAAGGCCCGTCGCTTTCGGGAAGGTTCGGTCGCCTGTGCCGAGGACTGGTGGGCCTACAACGAGTACATCGGCAATTTGATGCCCTACTGGGACCGGAACGAAAAGTACAAGTACTGTGTCACGGTCGTTGGGACTTATCGGGACGGCTATAAGTGGCTTCCCGGTTACGCCGGTGGCGGTTACGGGGCTTGCGAAATAAAGAACGCGTTAGGTGGTCCCTGGAGCTTTGGCTTGTTCCACGAGTGGTGTCACGGCCACGCAGCCGGCGGGTGGTATCTCGGCGGCGGCGAGATCCAGTGCGATACCGGCCAGACGATCGCCGACCCGGGCATGCTGAACTTCAGCAACAACATCGCCCGGCCGTGGCGGTGCTGCATGCACGGTTCGTATAAGACGTGCCTGTTCTACGCGATCATGAGCCAAGACCCCAACTGGGGTTACGGCATGGCGCTGACCATGCCGAGCGGCGTGGGCGAGCAGTCCGTGTTTCAGACACTCGCCCGACTGGGCGAGCAGCGCGGGTTGTTCGACAACGGCATCCGCGGCGTTGGCGACATGGTCGGCGAGTTCACCGCTCGACTTGCCGAACTGGATTGCGAGTTGCAGCACGTGATGCGACAAACGCCCTCGCCGTCTCCGGGGGAAGTGCTTGCCGTCAAGTGGAATCGCATGGAACCGATGGACCGTGCGGCGGGGTGGTATCGCATCTTCCGTGAAGAAGCGCCCGAACTGTTCGGATCGAACGTGGTCCGCCTCGTGGCCGAAGAGGGTGCAAAAGAGATTCGCGTGGATTTTCGCGGGTTGTGCGAGCCCGGCACCTATGGCGATTGGCGGGCATGCATCGTGGCGGTTGGGGCCGACGGTCATGCCCGTTACAGCCCGCTGTGGAATCAGGGCGTGATGACGATGGAGATCCGGCCCGGCGACCGCCGCCATTGGCTGACCGTGGCCGCGACGCCGTGGGCGCTCGGCCCTGGGCTGCGCTATCCCTACGAGGTCCAACTGACCGGCTGCCGGCCAGGCACGCCCCACGTGCGCCCCGGGGATATGGACGACTACGATCTGATCTATACCGGGGGGAAGCACTTGTGCAAGGTGCCGCACGCGGGCGACACGCCCGAGGCCCAACGGATTCAAAAGGGTCTCGCCCGACTGGAAGAGAAGCTTCCAGCGTTTAAAGCGGCTTTCAACAAAGCGATTGCAGACGGCAAGCGAAACGCGGGAGACTGGGAGACCCGCAACGTGCTCCAGATACTCAGCGAACGGCAGCAGGACGTCCACCGGCTGAACGACGGCTTGAAGGGCGCACGACACCCCAACGGCGGCGGATGGGTCGCCAAGAGTGCCGAGGTCGCCCAGAGCGCGTACGTCGGCCCGGACGCCATGGTTCTCGACGGGGCCCGGGTGCTCGACCACGCCGTGATCGAAGACTATGCCGTGGTGACCGGTCCGAAGGTCGTCGTTTCGGGCCACGCTCGCCTCAGCGGGCGGGCCTATGTCAGCGGCGACGTGACCCTTGGAGGGTACGCCCGCGCGTGGCACGAAATCACCGGCAACCTGGACAAAACGCTGGTCGCGCCGGAGGCGCCGCTACG
>JAPLUJ010000177.1 GCA_026397695.1 Verrucomicrobiota bacterium
ATGCCATCATATTCCCGGGGAATGCCAAAGTGGCGCGATAAACAACGTTCGCGCCCCATTGGTGAGAAAGTCGAACTCATCGGCAGATATATCCAGGAAACCCGCCAACTCGAACTCGTCAAAAAATCATGCAAGCTGTCTGCGATGTCCTGGAGCAACTCGTCGCCGAAGGCTCCTTGAATTCGACCGTTCGGTCTTCACTGCTGTCTTGTCACGGCATGGCTTGATGGATCGCTGGCAGCAATGGGCTACAGCACTGGGCCTTGAACATTAAGTACTGCCCCGCGTCCTATTCTTGGTATCTCGACAACGAAGCATGGTGGCAGCCCATCCTCAACGGCACCTATCAGTTGCAACGCCTGGGAAATGCACACAACCTCTAACGTACGGACCATGAACTCCCTCCTCGCATACCTTGTGCCCCTTGCCCTGATGGTGCAGGTGGCAATCGTACCAGGTGCCACGACCGAAGATTTGAAGAAGTCCTTCATGCTGCGCTACGATGATGCCAACGCCCGGCGCGATGAGCAGATCAAGAAGCTGGAGTCCGGCTATCTCGGCAGTCTTGATCGCCAGTTTGAAACCGCGAAATCGTCGGGCAAGCTTGCTGCCGTGGTGCCGATCCGCGATGAGATCGAGAGGGTCAAGGCGCATCTGGATCCGCTCCCGCGCTTGCCTGACAATACCGCATCTGAAATCAAGCAGATGCGAAGCAAGTATGTGGAACTTCGCGACCATGTTCTGAAGACCCATGCGGAAACAGTCACCGAATTGTTCGGAAAACTGGAGGAGGCCCTGAAGATCCAGGAAACCGACCTCACCAAGGCCGGTCAGATCGATGACGCCATCGCCGCAAAACAGACACGGGAAACTCTCGCCACAACCGTCGGGATCGACAACTTGCGGGAATTGGTCAAACAGGGCGGACTGCCCGGCAGAGCACCCCCGGTCCTGCGCCTGCGGCGCTACGGCGACAACCTCGAAGTCCTCGTCCTTCCAGATCGAAGCGGGAAAGTCAGCATGGAGAGTCCCGTTCAGAACGTGCGCGAAGAAACCGGAGAGAAAAAGGAGCTGGGCGATACCAAAGCCAAGGTTCTGGGAGAATTCGTCGGCGCCAAAGGCTACACTGCCGACCCTTACGTCTCCTATCACCAGATCTTCAATGGCAAGGAGGCGAAGGGCATCACCCTGGGGGAACTCACTCCGGAATTCCGGCACGAAGTGGAAAAGCAAAAGGGTATGAAACTATCCTACGAACTGGGAGCTAAGAATCCCCACGGTGCCTTGGTCGGAACCCTCCCACCGCTTCCTAACAAGGGAAGTTATCGAATCTCCACCCGCTTCTTTGTGCCCAAAAACAACCATGCCGTTTCGGGTATCCTTTTCGTCCACGCCGGTGGCGGTAAATGGGTGGGAGGAAAATTGGAGAGTGCGGGGAAATGGGTGATCAGTGAAGTCAGCGGGGAATCATCCAGTGACTCGCCAACCCTATTGTTCTACCTGACAATTCTGGAGGGTAAAACTGTCGCCGATGCCGCCGGTGATTACATCGTCCTGGGGGAAATCAAGGTCGAACACACCAGATTCAGCGCCTGTATCCAGAAGAAATTCGGCCCGAATGGTGCCATCCTCGAAAGCAACGATGACCCCCTGAAGCAACCACTCTATATCTCCAACGGTGCATTTGTCGGAAAGTAGGTGCCCCACTCCTCCACCTGCAATACAATGCCGCTGATGCTTGCCCTTTCCAATCTCCAATTCATCAATGACTAACGGTTCTCACATCTCATGATCCGCGTGGTCCTCCAAGGCCGGACGGGTAACAACTTCTTCCAATATGCCGCAGCCCGCTGGCTGGCCAGCAAGCATGCAACTGAAGTGGTCCTGGATGGTTCCTGGCTGCGCCCCCACAACTGGGCTCAGACCCGTGTCATGCGTGACTTGGCCCTGCGTGCCCGCATCGGGCGCTGGCCGCTATGGATAGGTCCCGCCCTGCGGATAATCGCCGGAAAACATCCTGCGGAGATCTCCGCCAATTGCGTGTATCGCGAGAGCTCGTCCGACAGCACCTTCGATCCCTCGTTCCAGGAACTTCCGGATGGAACCTTGCTCATGGGCTATTTTCAGAGCCACCATTACTTCCCGGACATGCGTTCCCTGCTGCAAAAGGAAATCAATATCCGCGACATGCCGATGGATCACCAAACAGCCGAAACCGCCCGCAGAATCACCGAGGAAAACTCAGTCTCCATCCATGTGCGGCGCGGCGATTTCATCCATTACAAAAACTTCGCTGTCTGCACTCCCGCATACTATGACCGGGCCGTGGCTCACGCGAAAGATCGCCTTGCCTCGCCAACCTTCTG